>NZ_VWWC01000242.1:0-8077 GCF_011753175.1 Burkholderia sp. Cy-637
TCGCCGCTCGCGGCATCGGCGGCGGCCGTGGCGGCGCCGGCCGCCGGCCACGACGCGGCGCAGGCCGACCTGCTCAAGCGCGGCGAATACCTGGCGCGCGCCGGCGACTGCATCGCCTGCCACAGCACGCCGAACGGCAAGCCCTTCGCGGGCGGCCTGAAGTTCGACACGCCGATCGGCGCGATCTACTCGACCAACATCACGCCCGACGCGAAGACCGGCATCGGCGGCTGGCGCTTCGAGGACTTCGATCGCGCGGTGCGCGCCGGCGTGCGCAAGAACGGCGACACGCTCTATCCGGCGATGCCGTATCCGTCCTACGCGCGCCTGAGCGAGGAGGACGTGCGCGCGATGTACGCCTACTTCAGGCAGGGCGTGGCGCCGGTCGAGCAGGCGAATCGCGCGGTGGACATCGTCTGGCCGCTGTCGATGCGCTGGCCGCTCGCGATCTGGCGCAAGCTGTACGCGCCGGCGCCCAAGCCGTTCGAGGCCGCCTCGTACGCCGATCCGGTGCTGGCGCGCGGCGCCTACCTGGTGCAGGGGCTCGGCCATTGCGGCGCCTGCCACACGCCGCGCGCGCCGACCATGCAGGAGCGCGCGCTCGGCGACGCCGACGGCAGCGATTTCCTGGCCGGCGGCGCGGCGATCGACGGCTGGGTGCCCACCAGCCTGCGCGGCGAGCCGCGCACCGGCCTGGGCACCTGGTCCGAGCAGGAGATCGTGCGTTTCCTGAAGACCGGGCGCAACCTGCACACGGCCGCGTTCGGCGGGATGACCGACGTGGTCGACCACAGCATGCAGTACCTCAGCGACGCCGACCTGAGCGCCATCGCGCGCTACCTGAAGTCGCTGCCGCCGCGCGCGAGCGGCGAGACCGCCTACGCCTACGACGACGCGGCCGCCCAGGCGCTGCGCGCCGGCGACGCGAAGCGGCCGGGCGCGTCCGTCTACGTCGACAACTGCATGGCCTGCCACCGCAGCGACGGCCGCGGCTACACGCGCGTGTTCCCGGCGCTGGGCGGCAACCCGGTGGTGCAGGGCGCCGATCCCACCTCGCTGATCCACGTGGTGCTGGAAGGCGCGGCGCTGAACGGCACGCACGAGGCGCCGTCGAGCTTCACCATGCCGCCGTTCGGCTGGCGCCTGTCCGACCAGGAGGTCGCCGACGTCGCGAACTTCGTGCGCACCAGTTGGGGCAATACCGGCTCGACGGTGACGGCCGCGCAGGTGGCCAAGCTGCGCCGCGCGTATCCGGGCAAGCGCCCCGATGCGCCGCCGGGCGCGGACTTCGCGCGGCCTTCGGCGAGCCTGACGAACTAGGCTCCCGGGTCCATGAAAAAAACCGCGCGGGATGGCTGTCCCGCGCGGTTTTTTCTTTCCGGAGCCGGGCGAGGCGGCTATTGCACCTCGTCGTAGACGTGCTCGAACGCTCGCCGGTAGATTTCCAGCGCGCTGGCCTCGTCGATCTCGCAGGGATTGTTGACCAGCAGCCGCTCCTGCTTCATCGCGTCGGCCGCCAGCCCCGCCAGGTCGCCGACGTCGATGCCGACCGCCTGCAGGTTGGCCGGCAGCCCCGCGTCGCGCGCCAGCCGCACCAGGTAGGCGATGAAGGCCTCGGCCTGCTCCTCGACCGGGCCGACCGGCTCCAGCCCCACCAACTGCCCGAGCTCGGCATATTGCTGCGCGGCGGCCTGCGCGTTGAAGCGCAGCACATGCGGCAGCACCAGCGCATTCGACAGCCCGTGCGGCACATGGAACACGCCGCCGATCGGGTAGGCCAGCGCATGCACGCCGCCCACCGGCGCGTTCGCGAAGGCCTGGCCGGCCAGCATCGCGCCGAGCAGCATGGCCGAGCGCGCGGCGAGGTCCTGGCCGTCGCGGCAGGCCGGCAGCAGGTTGGCGGTGAGCAATTGCAATGCCTTGCAGGCGAGGTGGTCCGACAGCGGATTCTTCAGACGCTTGCTGGTATAGGCCTCGATCGCGTGCACCATCGCGTCGATGCCGGTGGCGGCGGTCGCGGCCGGCGGCAGGCCGACCGTCAGCTCCGGGTCCAGCAAGGCCGAATCGGCATAGAGCCGCGGCGAGACCACGCCGCTCTTGGTGGTCTTGCCGGTGGTCACGATCGAGATCGGCGTGACCTCGGAGCCGGTGCCGGCCGTGGTCGGGATCTGCACCAGCGGCAGGCGGCCGTGCTCGACGCGGTTCACGCCGTACATCTGCGCCAGCGGCTGCTCGCTCGCGCACAGCGCGGCCACCAGCTTGGCGACGTCCATCGAGGAGCCGCCGCCCAGCCCGATCACCAGCTCGGCGCCGAATTCGCGCGCGCGCCGGGCCGCGTCGCGCACCACCTCCTCGGGCGGGTCGGCCACCACCTCGTCGATCACCAGCACCTCCCAGCCGGCCCGCGCGAGGCTGGCCAGCGCCGGCGCGAGCGTGCCGCCGCGATGCAGGAAGGCGTCGGTGAGCACGCAGGCGCGGCGGCCGGCATGGCGCTCGCGCAGCAGCTCGCCGAGCCGGCGCGCCAGCCCCGCCTCGAGCACGATGTGGGGGACGGTCTGAAACGAAAACGATTGCATGGGGGCGTCTCCGGCTGTTTTCGTGGGGCGCGATGGGCGGCGCCGCTCGCTCGCGTGTGCCGGTCATGATACCGGCGCGCGCGGTTTTCGTTACGGCCGGCCGCGGGCGCCGGCCCGCCGATCGATCCGCCGCTGCGCGATCGATTTAAATGCAGTGAAAATTACCGATCAATCAATTCGCCATTAAATCGACGGAAATTTTTACTAAATACGGCGGCATTCGACCGATTAATCGAATTCGATCGACGCCGTTTCACGCTGTTTCATTTACCTGGATGGTCATTGCGTTTATAGTCGCCGTCGGCCGACTCGACAGGCTTCGGGGGCGAGTCGGGCCGAGTGCCGCGATACCAGGAAAACCACCATGACCGCTACTCAGTCGACGCAGTCGAAGTCGAAATCGCATTCGAACCATCCGCGCCCGCCCAAGAAGCAGGGCTGGGTCGCGATCGATCCCTCGGTGGTGCCGCCCGCCTCGCAGAAGGCGCTGCGCGACGCGATCGCGCTCGAGAAGGCGCCCGTCACCGATTATGCCGACCTGTTGTGGATCATGGCGCAGGAATCGAGCGGGGTGGTGAACTCGCATAATCCGAATTCCACGGCGCGCGGCCTGTTCCAGTTGTTGCGCGCCCAGTACGCGCTGAATCCGAATGGCGAGAAATCCTTCGGTAATGCCGTCGAGGAAGCGCAGGGCGGGCTTCGATATATTTACGGCCGCTATCACAGCGCGCAGCATGCCCGTAAATTCTGGGAAAAACATCACTGGTATTGAACGCAATGAAAGGTCTTCGTTTCGCTGTCGCATCGATCGTTTTCGGTATCGCGGCGAACCTGGCGCTGGCCGCCAGCCCGGCGCCCGCGCCGGTGCCGCAATTCGACAACTTCCCGGCGCCGGCCTGGCACGGCAAGGTGGCCGCCACCACGATCCAGTCCGAGCAGGACCACAGGTTCGCCGCGCGGCTGCGCGAACTGTCGGGCAAAAAACCGAACTTCGCCGGCCATTACGCGCTGAGCAGTTGGGGCTGCGGCGCGTCCTGCACCATGACGGTGGCGGTCGACGCGAGGACGGGCGAGACCGTCTGGCTGCCGTTTACGGTCTGCTGCTGGGACGTCGACATCGACCAGCCGATCGAATTCCGGCGCAACAGCAAGCTGGTGATCGTGCATGGCAGCCGTAACGAAACCGGCAACGGAACCTACTATTATCTGTTCGATCAGAATCGCTTCACCTTGCTGCGCGGCGACGAACAACGGGTCAAGCCCGGTAGCTGAACGCCGCGCGGCGCGCTGGCGCCGGCCTCGAATTCCCGGGTTGTTTTTCCGGCATTCGTTCATACTTACCGCCGACGTTCAGCAATACACCGAAGGCGGACCGCATGACGAAACCTGAATTCACCGACACGGCGAGCGCGAGACCGGACCTGTTGTGCTACCTGGTCGCGATCGCCGCCGCCTCCTATGCGCTCACGCAGGAATGGCGCGTCGACCACGTGGTCAGCTGCTGCCGCGGCTGGCTCGACAAGCAGCGCGTCACGATGGACTGGCTCGATCGCGTGCGCATCGGCCAACTGGCGCTGAAGATCGCCAGCCGCGACCTGCTCGGCGCCGGCATCGCGGTGCGGCTGTCGAGCGTGCCGGCGCTGTTCACCAGCGAGATGGAACTCAACGAGGCGTCCACCATGGTGCAGCGGATGATGGTGCTCTGCCAGGAGGCGCTGTAAAGGGCGCGGAACGCGCCTGACCGCTTCGCGTCGGCATCCCGTGCCGACCGCCGTTTCCCTCCTTCGCTGCTTCCCCCGATCTCCCGCCTTGTTCGCGGCGCGCCTCGCGCGGCGCCGGAAGCGTTCGGCCGCGCGCGGCGTGCTTCGCATCCCGAGCCGGGCGCGGCCGGCAGGATTCACGCAGCCGGCATATAGTGAGCGGCGCGCCGCCGTCGATCGCCAGCCACGCGCCACCCGGCTTGCGATTCGCTTGCGCGCTCCCCCCACATCAGACTCTCTTGCAAGGAACCCGGCGATGTCAGATAGCGCGCTCACCTGCGGCATCGATCACCTCGGCCTGACCGTTCGCGACCTGGCCCAGACCCGCGACTTCTTCGTGCAGTGCCTGGGCTGGAAGCTGGTCGGCGAGCGGCCCGACTATCCGGCCGCCTTCGTCTCGGACGGCCACCTGGTGCTCACGCTCTGGCAGCTCAAGGAAAGCGAGGCGCCGGTCGAGTTCGACCGCAAGCGCAATGTCGGCCTGCATCACCTGGCCTTGCGCGTGGCCAGCGAGGCGGCGCTCGACGAGGTCCACCAGCGCGCCTCGGCATGGCCCGGCGTGCGCGTCGAGTTCGCGCCGGAGCCGCTCGGCAAGGGCCCCAAGCGCCACACGATGATCTACGAACCGGGCGGCATCCGCCTCGAGTTCGACCACGACACCAGCAAGCCGGCCTGAACCCGGCGGGATGAAGCCCGGGCGGGCGGCTGCCGGCCCGCTCAGGCGAGCGCCGGGTCGGTCCCGGCGCCGGCGCGCTCGCGGATCAACTGCTCGAAGGCCTCGGCCGTCAGCGGCTGGCCGAGCAGGAAACCCTGCATCTCGTCGCACATCAGCGCGTTGAGCTTGTCGAGCTGGGTGGCGGTCTCGACGCCCTCGGCCACCACGTCCATGCCCAGCGAATGCGCCAGCGCGATGATGGCCGACACGATCGCCGCGCCTTCCTTGCCGTGCCGGTCCAGCCCGCTGGTGAAGAAGCGGTCGATCTTGAGCTGCTTGACGCGAAAGCGCTGCAGGTAGGCCAGGCTCGAATAGCCGGTGCCGAAATCGTCGATCGCGATCTCGAAGCCGGCTTGCTGGAAATCGCGGATCGCCACGATGGTGCGCTCGGCATCCTGCATCGCCATGGTTTCGGTGATCTCGAAGATGATCTGCCGCGGCGCCACCTGCTGCGCCTCGACGATCTCCAGCATCGCGTCCGCCAGCCCCGGCTGCGCGAGCTGGCGCGTCGACAGGTTGACGGCCACCTTCATGTTCGGCAGGCCCGCCTCGCGCCAGGCGCGGATCTGCCGGCAGGTCTCGCGCACCACCCAATAGCCGATCGGCACGATCTGCCCCGAGCGCTCGGCGATCGGGATGAAGTCGAGCGGGGCCAGCGCGCCGAGCTTGGGATGCTGCAGGCGGATCAGCGCCTCGGCGCCGGTCAGCGCCTGGGTGTCGCCGCGGAACTTCGGCTGGAAGTGCAGGCTGAAATAGCCGTTGGCGAGCGCCTCGTGCAGCGCCTGCTGGATCTGCAGGGTGCGCAGCGCGGCATCGTTCATGCCGACCTCGAAGAAGCGGTAGGTGCCGCGGCCGCCGCGCTTGGCCTCGTACATCGCCGCGTCGGCATGCTTGAGCAGGGTGTCGACGGTCTCGCCGTCGCGCGGGTAGAGCGCGATGCCGATGCTCGGCGTGACGGGCAGCGGCGTGTCGGCGCTCCAGGCGCCGTCGCGGGTGCGCTCCAGCACCTTCTCCGCCACCAGCCGCGCATCCTGCGGCGCGCCGAGCGGCTCCACCAGCACCACGAATTCGTCGCCGCCCAGGCGCGCCACCGTGTCGGCGGCCCGCACGCAGCCGCGCAGCCGCTGCGCGAAGCTCACCAGCACCTGGTCGCCGACCGAATGGCCGAGCGAATCGTTGATCGCCTTGAAGCCGTCGAGATCCATGAACAGCACCGCGAAGCCGGTCTGCCGGCGCCGCGCGCGGTCGATCGCCTCGACCATGCGCGCATTGAGCGTGCCGCGGTTGGGCAGGCCGGTCAGCGTGTCGAGCGTGGCGAGCCGCACGATCTCGCCGTTCAGGCTCGACACCGCGCGCGCCAGCCGGCTGTTGCGCATGTCGATGCGTGACAGCAGCAGGGTGACGATCAGGATCGCGAGGGTGAACAGCGTGACGGTGGTGGCCAGCCAGGCCGAATCGACGCCTTTCGCCGCGCCGCAGACGCTGCCGGGCAGGAAGTCGGCGGCGGCCATGCCGGCGTAGTGCATGCCGCTGATCGCCATGGCCATCACGAAGGCGGCCGCGATGCGCGCGCGCACCACCGAGCGGCGCTGCTCGTCGCGCAGGCGGCGCGCGATCGACAGCGCGGCGATCGAGGCGGCGATCGCGATCGCCAGCGAGGCGGCCAGCCAGCCGGGCTGGTAGTCGATGCCGGGCGCCATCTTCATGGCCGCCATGCCGGTGTAGTGCATGCCGGCGATGCCGCAGCCCATCAGCGTGCCGCTGATGGCCAGGTGGGTGCGGGTGGCCAGCGCGCGCGTGGTGAAGAACAGCGCGAAGCAGGACACCACGATCGCCAGCGCCAGCGAATAGCCGGTGTCGAGCACGTCGTAGCCGAGCGGGATCGGCAGCGAGAAGGCCAGCATCGCGATGAAGTGCATCGACCAGATGCCGGTGCCCATCGCCACCGCGCCGCCGGCCAGCCAGGCATGACGCTGCCGCGAACGGCCGAGCAGGGCGATGCGGCTCGTCAGGTCGAGCGCGGTGTACGAGGCCAGCGTCGCCACCACGAACGAGACCACCACCAGGAGGAAATTGTACGAGCCGTGCATGTCGAGAAAACGGAAGCAGGGGCGTGCGCGAGCATCGGCGGCACGCGGCCGCCCCATCCGGCGCGCGAGCGGCGACTCGAGGCAAACGGGGCGGGAACGTCGCCCGCAGCGCGCGGCCGCGGGCCCAGCATCATAGCCCCAGCGCGGGGCAAATCGGCGGCAATCGTGACGGCCGCACATATTCCCGGAGATTGGAAAGCTGTTCCGAAGGCTTGTCGCCGATCCGGAAGTGATTTCGAATTCTTTCCGTGCGTATTTCGAACCACGCTAGAATGGCGCCCGCCAAGCTCGGAAGCGGGTGCAAATCCCGCGCGGTCGCGCCACTGTGACCGGATCGCCGTCTCCCGACGGCCAGGCCGGAAGTCAGACCTGAGCTTCGTCTGGTCCTTGCCGTTTTGTTCCAACGGGGCGCGAAACCCCAGGAGACTCCGCGTGATTCATGCCGTCCGATTCCGCGACGCGTGCCGTGCTGGCGCGCGTCGTGTCGATTTTCCCCTCGATTTTTTCATTGCCGCCTTGGTTGGCTCGATGGGCGCCGCCGCGTCGCCCGACTCGACTTCGCCGCCGGATTGCCTGGCCTGAGCCGCCGCGCGTTCTCGCGCGCGCGCTCGCCACGACTTCGCGATCCGAGCCGCCGCCGATGCGGCACGCCGGATCATGCGCCGCGCCCGCGGTGCACCTGCCACACGCCAATCCAGGCAAGGACATGAAACGCCATCACCATTCCGTCTTCCCGCGCGTGCCGCGCACGGCCCCTCGTCGCGCCTGCGCGAGCGTGGTCGCCATCGCCTCCCTGCTCGGCGTGCCGCGCCTGGCGCTGGCCGACGACGCGCCGCCTTCGAAATCGACGTCCGACGCGGCGCCCGCCGGTGCCACCGGCGCGGCCGGCTCCACCGGCTCCGCTGGCTCCGCGAAAGCCGCCGGCAGCGGCGGCGC
>NZ_VWWC01000243.1:0-7953 GCF_011753175.1 Burkholderia sp. Cy-637
GCTGACCGCGCCGAGCGTGGCCAAGTGCGCCGTCAGCGAACCGCCGCGCGTGAGCCAGTCGCGGGGCGCGGCGCCCAGGCCGGGACGCGGCACCACGCGCCAGTGCGCGTCGGCCGCGTCGAAGCGCGGCCGTGTCACGCGGCGCGCGACAGCAGCAGCGCGTTGGTGCGCTTGACGAAGGCGGCCGGATCTTCCAGCGCGCCGCCCTCGGCCAGCAGCGCCTGGTCGAGCAGCAGGTGGCACCAGTCGGCGAAGTCGGCGCCTTCGGGCTGCAGCTGCTTGATCAGCGGATGCTCGGGGTTGATCTCGAGGATCGGCTGCATCGCCGGCGCCTGCTGGCCGGCCGCCTTCAGCATGCGCTGCAGGTAGCCGCTCATGTCGTTGTCGTCGGCCACCAGGCAGGAGGGCGAATCGGTCAGGCGGAAGGTCACGCGCACTTCCTTGACCTTGTCGCCGAGCGTTTCCTTGATCTTCTCGACCACCGGCTTCATCGCCTCGCCGGTTTCCTCCTGCGCCTTCTTCTCCTCGTCGTCGAGCGCGCCGAGATCGAGGTCGCCGCGCGCCACGCTGGCCAGCGGCTTGCCGTCGAACTCGTTCAGGTAGGACAGCATCCACTCGTCGACGCGATCGGTCAGCAGCAGCACCTCGACGCCCTTCTTGCGGAACACCTCGAGGTGCGGGCTGTGGGTGGCGGCCTGCCAGGTGTCGGCCGTGACGTAGTAGATCTTGCTCTGCTCGGGCTTCATGCGCGAGACGTAGTCGGCCAGCGAGACGTTCTGCTCGGCCGTCTCGCCCTGCGTCGAGGCGAAGCGCAGCAGCTTGGCGACGCGCTCGCGGTTGGCGTTGTCCTCGCCCACGCCTTCCTTCAGCACCTGGCCGAACTCGGTCCAGAAGGTCTTGTACTTGTCCTTGCCGGCATCGTCCTCGGCGTTCGCGAATTCCTCCAGCATCGACAGCGTGCGCTTGGTCACGCCGTCGCGGATGGTGCGCACGTCACGGCTTTCCTGCAGGATCTCGCGCGAGACGTTGAGCGGCAGGTCGGCCGAATCGACGATGCCCTTCACGAAGCGCAGGTACTGCGGCAGCAGTTGCTCGGCGTCGTCCATGATGAACACGCGCTTCACGTACAGCTTCAGGCCGCCGCGGTAGTCGCGGTTCCACATGTCGAAGGGCGCGTGCGCCGGCACGTAGAGCAGTTGCGTGTACTCGCTGCGGCCCTCGACGCGGTTGTGGGTCCAGGCCAGCGGGTCCTGGTGGTCGTGCGCGACGTGCTGGTAGAACTGCTTGTACTGCTCTTCGGTGATGTCCTGCTTGGAACGGGTCCAGAGCGCGCTGGCCTGGTTGACGGTCTCGTCCTCGTCCTTCTCGACCATCTCGCCCTTTTCCTGGTCCCACTCTTCCGCCTTCATCAGGATCGGCAGGCCGACGTGGTCCGAGTACTTGCGGATGATGGACTTGAGCTTGTAGGAGGACAGCAACTCGTCCTCGCCCTCGCGCAGGTGCAGGGTGATGGTGGTGCCGCGCTGGGCGCGCTCGATCGCGTCGACCGTGAAGTCGCCCTCGCCCGCGCTTTCCCAGCGCACGCCTTCCGAGGCCGGCGCGCCGGCGCGGCGCGTCTCGACCGTGATGCGCTCGGCGACGATGAAGCCCGAGTAGAAGCCTACGCCGAACTGGCCGATCAGCGCGGCGTCGCGCTGCTGGTCGCCCGACAGCTTGGAGAAGAATTCCTTGGTGCCCGAGCGCGCGATGGTGCCCAGGTTGGCGATCGCCTCGTCGCGGCTCATGCCGATGCCGTTGTCGTCGATCGTGACGGTGCGCGCGGCCTTGTCGTAGCCGATGCGGATCCGCAGGTTCGGATCGTTCTCGTAGAGGGCACCGTTTTCCAGTGCCTCGAAACGGAGCTTGTCGGATGCGTCGGACGCGTTCGACACCAGTTCGCGAAGGAAGATTTCCTTGTTGCTGTACAGCGAATGGATCATCAGATGGAGGAGCTGCTTGACCTCCGCCTGGAAGCTCATCGTTTCATGTGCCATTGCGTTTTCCTGTAGCCAAAGGGGATGAATGAGGGAGGAGATCCGCCGGGCCCGGCGGCACTCGCCGCGAAGGCGGGGCCGGATCCGCGCCGGATCGTGTCTTCGGGCACCGAAATGGGGCCGGCCGGGGCGATTTCAAGACCCCGGGGCGATTGATGTTATTGATCGTGCGCGGCTCCGGATCGACTCGGCCGGGCGCGGCTCGCCCGCCAAAGGAAGCGAACCGTTCCGGTGGCGGTCCCGTCCGTCAGGGCCGCCGGCTAGGCCGCGTCCAGCGTGCCCTGGCCGGCCTCGGCCGGGCGCCGCGGCACCGAATCGAGGTAGCGCGCGAGGAACGGCGCGAGCGCCGGATCGCCGCAATTGGCGACGTTGAAGCGGGTCCAGGTGGACGGCGACTGCTGCGGCGAGAACAGGCTGCCCGGCGTCAGCAGGAAACCCTCCTCGTGCGCGGCGGCGGCCAGCGCGTCGGAGTCGGCGCCGGTATCGGCCCACAGGAACATGCCCGCCGAGGGCATCGTGAACAGGCGCATGCCGACCCGCTCCAGCATCCGGGCCGTCTTGTCGCGCACCCCGTCGAGCCGGCCGCGCAACCGCTCCACATGGCGCCGGTAATGGCCCTCGGTCAGCACCTTGTAGAGCACCCGCTCGTTGAGCTCGGGGGTGGTCATGCCGGCCAGCATCTTCTGGTCGGTCAGCGCATTGGCGATCTCGTGCGAGCAGGCGATGTAGCCCACCCGCAGGTTCGCCGCCAGGGTCTTGGAGAAGCTGCCGACCAGGATCACCCGCTTGAGCTGGTCGAGGCTGGCCAGGCGCGTGGCCGGGTAGCGGGCCGGACACAGATCGCCGTAGACGTCGTCCTCCACCACCAGGAAGTCGTAGGCCTCGGCCAGGCGCAGGATCCGGAACGCCTGCGCGGCCGACAGCGAGGTGCCGGTGGGATTCTGCAGCACCGAATTGATCACCAGCATCTTCGGCCGCCACTGCTGGACCAGGGTCTCGAGCGCGTCGAGATCGGGGCCGGCGGGCGTGTAGGGCATCCCGACCAGGCGCGCGCCCTGCGAGGCGAAGCGGCCGAACATCTGGAACCAGGCCGGGTCGCCCACCACCACGGTGTCGCCGGGCCGCACGAACAGCCGCGCGATCAGGTCGATCGCATGCGTGATGCCCGAGACCATCACCAGTTGCTCGGGCGTCGCGCCGATCTCCTGCTCGGCCAGGCGCGTCTGCAGTTGCTGGCGCAGCGGCAGGAAACCCTGGGCGCGGCCCAGGCCGAGCATCTGCGCGCCGGCCTGGCGGCCCAGCGAGCGCAGCGCGCTGGTGATCAGCTCGCCGTCGAGCCAGCGCGCCGGCAGGTAGCCGAGCCCCGGCCCCTTTTCCGGGCTGACCGTGCGCAGCATGTTGCGCAGCAGCCAGACCACGTCGATGGTGTTGTCGACCGCGGCCGGCGGCGCGTCCTGCTGCGGCCGGGGCGTCTCGCCGGGCAGCGCCACCGGGCCGCGCTCGCGCACGTAGAAGCCGGAGCCGCGCCGCGAATCGAGGTAACCCTGGGCCACCAGCCGCTCATAGGCTTCCACCACGGTGAAGCGCGACACGTTCTTGTCGATCGCCAGCTTGCGGATCGAGGGCATCCGCATGCCGGGCCGGAACACCCGCTCGTCGATGCGACGGCGCGCCCATTGCACCAACTGGTCGACCAGGGTCAGCGTGGCGGTGTCGTGCGGCGCGGGGATCTGGTCGAGCGGAACGGTGGACATCGGCGGCCTCCGGCGGGCGTGAACTGTACAGAAAAGTATTGCGCCGATTGTACCGTTACTGTTCCGGTCGACGCGATTACAGTTTTCAGGTCGCCAGCGCAGAGTGGACGAGCCATCGCCCGGATTCGGAGTGGATTCGCCCCGGATCCGGCAAATACCCGGCATCGTTCGCTCCGCATGGCTGCGCGCCCGGGCGCCCGCTACCATCGAAGCCCGTGCGCCCCGCCGCCGCGGCCGCCGGATCCACCCTCCCGGCACCGCCGGCCTTGCCCGAACCCGCCCGCACCGGCTCGATCGAGCCCGGCCGCACGCCCCGCGCCTGCGGTCCGCGGGCATCGCCGCACGTCATCCGTGCGTCCCGCCCCGGCCAGCCGTCCGCGCGCACGCAGCAAGGAATCCGACCATTCGAACCGCCATGAACGCACGACCGCTGAAACTCGACCATCTGGTGATCGCCGCCCGCACCCTCGACGAGGGCACGGCCTACGTCGCCGACACGCTCGGCACCGAGCCCGCCGGCGGCGGCGCGCATCCGCTGATGCGCACCCACAACCGGCTGTTCGGCCTGTGGGGCGGCGCCTACCTGGAGGTGATCGCGATCGATCCCGACGCGCCGGCGCCGTCCGGCGCGCCGCGCCCGCGCCTGTTCGCCCTCGACGAGCCGGCCATGCAGCAACGCCTCGCCAAGGGCCCGGCGCTGGTGCACTGGGTGGCGCGCGTGGAGCCGCCGCGCCACCTGGATATCTGGCGCCGCCAGTATCCGGAGCGGATCGCCCCGGTCGCGCGGATGAGCCGCGGCGACTGGCGCTGGAGCCTGACGGTACCCGCCGACGGCACCTTCCCCGACGCCTCGGGCCAGGCGGCCGACGGCATCGCGCCCTCGCTGATCCAGTGGGACACGCCGCGCCATCCGTCCGACACGCTGCCGCATCACGACGTCGTGCTCGGCTCGCTGAGCGCCACCCATCCCGAGGCCGAGGCGATCGTCGCGCACCTCGACTGGCTCGGCGCCGGCCAGCTGGTGGCCGTGTCGGCCGATCCCCAGCGCGCGCTGGTGGCCAGCTTCGACACCCCCAAGGGCGCGCGCACGCTGCGCTGAAGGCGCGCCGCCCGCGCCATTCACCCATTCGCCCATTCACCCCATCCTTCCGGAGCCTCGATCAAGATGTCCGATTCGCGCGAAACCCGCGGCATGCTGCTAGGCCTGCTCGGCGTGACGATCTTCAGCCTGACGCTGCCCATGACGCGCGTCGTCGTCACCGAATTCCACCCGCTGCTCAACGGCCTCGGCCGCGCACTGGCCGCCGCCGTGCCGGCCGCCCTGCTGCTGTGGTGGCGCCGCGAGGCCTGGCCGACGCGTGCGCAACTGAAGAGCCTGGCGGTGGTCTCGGCCGGCGTGATCGTCGCCTACCCGGTGTTCTCGGCCTGGTCGATGCAGACCGTGCCGGCCGCGCACGGGGCCGTGGTCAACGGCCTGCAGCCGCTGCTGGTGGCGCTCTACGCGGCCTGGCTGTCGCGCGAGCGGCCCTCGCGCGGCTTCTGGCTCAGCGCGCTGGCCGGCAGCGCCCTGGTGATCGCCTTCGCGCTGCGCGACGGCGGCGGCCGCCCGCAGATGGGCGACCTGCTGATGCTGGTCGCGGTCGGCGTGGGCGCGCTCGGTTACGCCGAGGGCGCGCGCCTGGCCAGGCAGATGGGCGGCTGGCAGGTGATCTGCTGGGCGCTGGTGGTGTCCGCGCCGTTTCTCGCCGCGCCGGTCGGCTGGCTGGCCTGGCAGCACCACCTCACGCACGCCGAACCGGTGCCGACGGCGGTCTGGCTGGCCTTCGCCTACGTGACGCTGTTCTCGCAGTTGATCGGCTTCTTCGCCTGGTACGCGGGCCTCGCGATGGGCGGCATCGCCCGCGTCGGCCAGGTCCAGCTGCTGCAGATCTTCTTCACCATCGGGCTTTCCGCGCTGCTGTTCGGCGAGTCCGTGACGCCGTCCACCTGGCTGTTCGCCGCGGCCGTGATCGGCACCGTGATCCTGGGCCGCCGCTCCGGCGTGCGGACCCTGCCCCAAGCCGCTCGCGCCGGCTGAGCGCGCAAGCGATAATCCACACCTTCCCCACCCGATGAGGACATCATGAGTGAGCTGCCCCAACCGAACTGGCCCCTCTCCGAACGCGCCCGCAAGCTGACCAGCTCCGCGATCCGCGAGATCCTGAAGGTCACCGAGCAGCCCGATGTCATTTCGTTCGCGGGTGGCCTGCCGGCGCCCTCCACCTTCCCGGCCGAGCGCATGCGCGAGGCCGCCGACCGCGTGCTGCGCGACGCGCCGGCCGCCGCGCTGCAGTACAGCGCCACCGAAGGCTTCCTGCCGCTGCGCGAGTGGATCGCCGAGCGTCATCGCGTGCGCACCGGCCAGGTGCTGATCACCACCGGCTCGCAGCAGGCGCTGGACCTGCTCGGCAAGGTGCTGATCGACCCGGCCAGCCGCGTGCTGGTGGAAACGCCCACCTACCTCGGCGCGCTGCAGTCCTTCTCGCTGCACGAGCCGAACTACGTGCAGGTGCCCAGCGACGAGTCCGGCCTGGTGCCCGAGGCGCTCACGCCCGAGCTGACCGCCGGCGCGCGCCTGCTCTACGCCCAGCCGAACTTCCAGAACCCCACCGGGCGCCGCCTGCCGGTGGAGCGCCGCCGCGCGCTGGCGGCCTTCGCGCAGACGAGCCCGTTCCCGGTGATCGAGGACGATCCCTACGGCGCGCTCAACTACCGCGGCGAGCCGCTGCCGACCATGCTGTCGATGGCGCCCGACCATATCGTCCATCTCGGCAGCTTCTCCAAGGTGCTCGCGCCGGGGCTGCGGATCGGCTACCTGATCGCGCCCGAATCGCTGCATTTCAAGCTGGTGCAGGCCAAGCAGGCCACCGACCTGCACACCCCCTCGCTGACCCAGCGGATCGCCCACGAGGTGATCCGCGACGGCTTCCTCGACGAGCACGTTCCCGACATCCGCGCGCTGTATGCCTCACAATGCGACGCGATGCTCGACGCGCTGGCGCGGCACATGCCGGCCGGCGTGAGCTGGAATCGCCCCGAAGGCGGCATGTTCGTCTGGGTGCAGTTGCCCGCGAGCATCGACAGCATGGCCCTGCTCGAGGCCGCGATCGCCCAGAACGTGGCCTTCGTGCCGGGTGCGCCGTTCTTCGCCAACGACGCGCAGGCCAATACCCTGCGCCTGTCGTTCGTGACGGTGCCGCCCGAGCAGATCGAGCAGGGCGTCGCGCGGCTCGGCAAGCTGTTGCGCGAACGCCTGTGAGGCCCGCGCCGGTTTCCGGCCCCTGGTCACTCCTCCAACCCAAACCAAGGACATACGACAGATGGCAAACGTCTACGACAAGCTGAAGGCACTCGGCATCGAACTCCCGAGCGCGGGCGCACCGGCCGCCGCCTACGTGATGAGCGCGCAAAGCGGCAATACGGTCTACCTGTCGGGCCATATCGCCAAGAAGGACGGCAAGGTGTGGGCCGGCAAGCTCGGCCTGGACCTGTCCACCGAGGACGGCCGCGCCGCCGCGCGCGGCGTGGCGATCGACCTGCTGGCAACGCTGCACGCCCACACCGGCGACCTGAACCGCGTCAAGCGCATCGTCAAGCTGATGAGCCTGGTCAACTCGACGCTCGAATTCACCGAGCAGCACCTGGTCACCAACGGCGCCTCGGAGCTGATCGCCGAGGTGTTCGGCGACGCCGGCAAGCATGCACGCTCGGCCTTCGGCGTGGCGCAGATCCCGCTGGGCGCCTGCGTCGAGATCGAACTGATCGCCGAAGTCGAATGACGGCGCGGCGGGTTCGCTTCAAGCAGGTCGACGTCTTCACGGCGGTGCCGTTCCACGGCAATCCGCTGGCCGTGGTGTTCGATGCGGATCCGTTGTCCGACGCGCAGATGCAGGCGATCGCGCGCTGGACGAACCTCTCGGAAACGAGCTTCGTCTGCACGCCGACCGATCCGCGCGCCGATTACCGCGTGCGGATCTTCACCACCCACCGGGAACTGCCCTTCGCCGGCCACCCGACGCTCGGCACCGCCCACGCGGTGCGCGAGGCGGGCCTGGCGCCGCGCACGCCGGGCCGCCTGGTCCAGCAATGCGGCGCCGGGCTGGTCGAGCTGCGCGAGCCGGCCGAAG
>NZ_VWWC01000244.1:0-7949 GCF_011753175.1 Burkholderia sp. Cy-637
CGCGCGTCGTCGACGTGCCGCCGTACCTTGTCGAGCCCGGCGCGCGTGGCCATCGGGCCGACATCGGCGCGCGGGTTGGCGAGGCCGTCGGCCACCACCAGCCGGCGCGCGCCCTCGGCCAGCTTCTCGACGAAGCGATCGTGGACACTGGCCTCCACGTAGGCGCGGTTGATCGAGATGCAGATCTGCCCGGCATTGCGGAAGGCGCGGCGCAGGGTGCCGGCCACCGCGCGCTCCAGGTCGGCGTGGGCGGTCACGATCAGCGGGCAACTGCCGCCGAGTTCGAGCGACAGGCCGGTGATGCCGCGCACCGTGCGATAGATGTCCTCGCCGGCCGGCCCCGAGCCCGTGAAGGCGACCTTGTCGATCGCCGGATGGCCGACCAGCCGCCGCCCCGCCTCGCGCGCGCCCATCACCAGGTTGGCGACGCCCGCCGGCAGGCCGGCGCGATCGACGCAGCGGAACACCGCCTCGGCGCTCGACGGCGTGTATTCGGAAGGCTTGACCACGATGGTGCAGCCGGCGGCCAGCGCGGCGGCCAGCTTCCAGCCGATCAGCTCGACCGGGTAGTTCCACGGCGCGATCGCGGCCACCACGCCCACCGGCTCCTTCTCGATGAAGCTGGTGTAGCCGTCCTCCTCGTTGGGCACGGTCTCGCCGAAGATCCGCACCGCCTCCTCGGCGTAGTAGTGGAAGGCCTTGGCGAGCTTGCGCGCCTCGCCCTGCGCCTCGGCCAGCGGCTTGCCCATCTCGGTGGTGATCGCCAGCGCGATGGCCTGCTCGCCGCGGGCCAGCTCCTCGCCGATGGCATGCAGCAGGCGCGAACGCTCGAACGGATTGCTGCGGCGCCAGCCGCGCAAGGCGCGCGAGGCCGCGTCCACCGCCGCGTCGATCAGGTCCTGGCCGGCGTCGGGCGCCTGCGCCACCACCTCGCCGTTGGCGGGATTGCGCACCTCGATCCAGTTCGCGACGCCCGCCTGCGTGAAGCGGCCGTCGATATACAGTGCGCAGCGTGTCGGTTGGTTCATCGGGTTACGGGTTCCGGAAGTCGGGAATGGGCTCGGGCGGCGGCAGCCGTCATTGCGAGACGAAGTTCACGCGGATCGCGTCGACCGCCACGGCGATGAAGATCAGGATGCCGCCGATCATATGCACGTAGAACGAGGGCACCTCGGTGATCGCCAGGCCGACGTGGATCACCGTCAGCAGCAGCACGCCGCCGAGGATGCCGAGCGCGCCGCCGCGTCCGCCGAACACGCTCACCCCGCCGATGATCGGCGCGGCGATCGCGTAGAGCAGGAAGCCCTCGCCCTGGTCGGAGGTGATCGCCATCTGCCAGGCCGCGAGCAGGTAGCCGGCCACGCCCGAGAGCAGCCCCGAGAGCGTGAAGGCGACGATCTTGATGCGGTTCACGCGGATCCCGGCCGCATTGGCCGCCAGCACGTTGCCGCCGGTGGCGTAGAGGCAGCGGCCGAGCACGGTGCGGCGCAGCAGGAAGCCCATGCCGAGCAGCGCGACCAGGAACACCAGCGGCATCACCGGCCAGTTGCCGAGCGTGAACTGGCCGATCCAGATATAGGCATTGGGCATGTCCGAGATGGTGTTGCCCTGCGTGACGGCAAGCAGCGAACCCTGCAGCACGATCATCACCGCCAGCGTCTGGATCAGCGAGACCATCTTGAGCCGCGTCACGCACAGCCCGTTGAAGAAGCCGATCGCGGTGGCCGCCGCGATGCCGGCCGGCACGCCGATGGCCGGCGACAGCCCCAGGCGCGTCGACAGGATCGCGCCGATCGCCGCCGAGAACCCCATGTTGCTGGCGATCGACAGGTCGATCTCGGCCACCATCAGCGGCAGCGACACGGCCAGCGCGAGCAGGCCCAGCACGGTGGCCTGCACCAGCACGTTCTGCAGGTTCGACAAGGTGAAGAAGAACGGGTTGAGCACGCCGAACACCAGCACCAGCGCCGCCAGCCACAGCCAGACCACGTTCTGGAACACCCACTGCAGGCCGCTGCGCGAAGGGCGCGCGGCCGATGCGCCCGCGGCGCCGCCCTGGCCGCCCGCGCCCACCCCGCCGCCCTGCGCCAGTGCCGCCGCGCCGGGCGCCGCGGCGCCCGCCTGAATCTCGCTTCTCGATTGCATGAGTCTGTCTCCTGTCGTTCAGATCACGGGCGCGGCGCCGAACGCCGATTGCAGGATCGCGTCCTTGCCGATCCGCTCGCCCTGGTATTCCTGTTCGATGCGTCCGCCGACGAACACGCAGACGCGATCCACCAGCCGCACCATCTCGTCCAGGTCGCTGGTGATGACGATCACCGACAGCCCGGCCCGGGTCAGTTCGTCGACGATGCGGTGCACCTCCTCCTTGACGCCGACGTCGATGCCGCGCGTGGGCTCGTCGAGGATCAGCAGGCCCGGCGCGGTGGCCAGCACGCGGCCCAGGCAGACCTTCTGCTGGTTGCCGCCCGAGAGCGTGCCGAGCAGCACCTCGGGCGTGGCGGCCTTGACGCGGAAATGCTCGAAGTAGCGGCGCACCACGCCCTGCTCGGCGCGCCGGTCGATCACGCCGCCGCGCGAGACGTCGGCCAGGCTCGACAGCGTGATGTTGTGCGCGATGCTCTGCAGGCCGACCAGCCCGTCGCGATGACGGTCGTCGGACAGGTAGGCGATGCCGCGCCGGAACGCGGTGCCGGGATGGTCGGGCAGCGCGTGGTTCGCGCCGTCGTGCCAGAGGCGCCCGCGGCGCGCGCGATTCAGGCCGAACAGCGCCAGCGCGAAGGCCTTGGCGCCCGAGCCCGGCAGGCCGGCGAAACCGACGATCTCGCCGGGCGCGATCTCGAAGCGCGGCACCTCGATGCCGGGCGCGACCAGGTCCTCGACGCGCCAGGCGGTGGGCGCGCCGCTGCCCTTGCCCGTGCCCGTGTTGATGCCCTTGCCGGTGCCCGTGTTGATGCCCTTGCCGGTGCCGCCGGCGGTGGCCGCCGTATCCGGCGCCGCATCGGCCGAGCGCGCGGCGCGCGCCGAGGCGGCTTCGCGATCGCGATGGAACAGCGGCACGTCGCGGCCGATCACCAGCTCCGACAAGCCGTCGGAATCGATCTCGCCCAGGTCGTCGTGCTCGCCGGCCAGCCGGCCGTTGCGCAGCACCGAGACGCCGTCGCAGATATCGAGGATCTCCTCGTTGTAGTGCGAGATGAACACGAAGCTCACGCCGCGCGCCCGCAGCTCACGCATGAAGGCGAACATCTGCTCGCGATCGGCCAGCGTCAGCGCGGTGGTCGGCTCGTCGAGGATCAGCAGCTTGCCGCCGCTGTGCAGGGCCCGCAGGATGTTGAGCTTGCGCCTGGCCACCGCGGACAGGAAGCGCGCCGGCATGCGCGGGTCGAGCCCGGTGCCGGCCAGCGCGGTCTCGACGCTCCCGAGCAGCGCGCGCTGGTCGACCTGGCGCGTCCAGCCGCGCTTGAGCGGCCAGCGGCCGAGCATCAGGTTGTCGGCGACCGACATCGAATCGACGATCATCGGCTCCTGCGTGACCAGGAACACGCCGAGCGACTCCATGCGCCGCACGTCGCTGCCCTGCACCTCGGTGCCGTCGAACACGATGCGCCCCTCGCTGGGCGCGGTCTGCCCGGAAATCAGGCGCACCAGGGTGGACTTGCCGGCGCCGTTCTCGCCGAGCAGGCCGTGGATGGTGCCGCGCCGAATGTGGATCGAGACCCGGTCGAGCGCGACCAGGGCCTTGTAGCGTTTGACGACGTCGTGCGTCCTCAGGATGTAATCGCTGCTGCTGTCCATCACGAAAAACCTCGATCGACGGGTGCTGCCGGTGAAATGCGCTTCGGGGAGAGGCGGCGGCGCCGCGAAGGCGCCGTCCGGCCCGCTCAGCTGTAGCGCAGGCCCCATTCGTTGTAGGCGATGTTGCCCCACTGGCGCTTGTCCTTGACCGAGCCGCCGTCCACCACGAAGGGCGGAATCACCAGGCTCGCGCCGGTATCGGACTTGGTGATCTGCGCCTTTTCCCAGAAGTACTGATTGTTCTGGTAAGGCCCGAGCGGCACCGGCTGGCCCTTGAGCGAATAGCGGTCGAGCATCTCGACGGTGATCTGCGCGTAGGCGATCGGATCCTGCGAGACCACCGCGTCCATGTAGCCGTCGCCGATCCATTGCAGCGCCGCCGGCTCGCCGTCGATGTTCACGAAGATCACGTGCCCCGGCTCGCCCACCTTCTTCCACTTGCCCTTCTGCTGCAGCGCCGTGACGATGCCGCGCGCCGGCGAATCGCTGGGCGCGTGCACGGCGTCGAGCGCGGGATATTCGGACAGCGTGTCGAGCGTGACCGACAGCATGTTCTTGAGCAGCCCCTCGGTAGGACGACTGATCAATTTGATGTCGGGATACTGCTTCATGGTGGCCTCGAAGCCCTCCTTTCGCAGGCGCCAGGCCACCGACTGCAGCGCGCCGTAGCAGTTCAGCACGGTGCCCTTGGCGCTGCCGTAGCGCTTCTTCAAGGCCGCCACGATGGTTTCGGCCGCCATCACGCCGCCCGCGCGATTGTCGAAATCGACCGTGATCGCCACGTCCCCGCCGAGCGCCGGCGTATCGATGATGCCGACCGGGATCTTCTTGAAGTTGTACTTCTTGATCACGCTGACGATCGCCTGGCTGTCGATCGGGTCGGCGATGATGGCCGAGGGATTCTTCAGCAGCAGGCTCTGCCACTGCTCGAGCTGGGTGGTGGTGCTGAAGTTCGCGTTGACGGCCTGGAAGGTCCAGCCCTTGGCCTCCACCGCGCGCTTCACGGCTTCCTGCTGGGTGGCGAAGAAGTAGTAATCGAGGCTCTTGTTGCTGAACGGCACGAACACCTTCTGCTGGGCCCGGGCCACGCCCGGCAGCGAGGACAGCGCGAGCGTGCCGGCCGTGGCGGCCAGCCCCGCGAGAAACCGTCTGCGTGATCCGACCTCAGCGACGTCGGCGACTCCGGTGTCTTCCATAGTGTGTTGTCTCCTCAACATCGACATGGACAGCGAAAGCCTGCTGACAGTCCAGCAGGGTGTTAGTAAAACTCTGCTTTTCTTGTAGTGTTGCGACGAAATTTAGCGCTAGCGAGGCAGGTCGGCAATCTAGGGTTTACGCCCGAGAACGCTTTGAATTCGCTTTATTTCATAACAATCAAGGAATTAAGCGTTTTCTTCAGTGCTTGTGAGCGGCCGCATCTCGAGGACAAGAAACGTAGTGTTACTAACATCGAAAGCGATAATTCGCGGATGTCGCGATGCCGGCAGGAGATGGCGGGCGAGCGGGGAGAAGTTGGGCAGTTATCGCCGTGGCCCTTGCCGAAC
Source organism: Burkholderia sp. Cy-637 (assembly GCF_011753175.1). Lineage (NCBI taxonomy): Bacteria > Pseudomonadati > Pseudomonadota > Betaproteobacteria > Burkholderiales > Burkholderiaceae > Burkholderia > Burkholderia sp. Cy-637. The sequence goes on from NZ_VWWC01000244.1 coordinate 5,343, forward strand.
CTGGTTCGGGAAGGCGGTGGCAGAAGGACGAGGTGGAATTGCCAGGGTGTGGCCGGGCAGACCGTTAGTTGCGATCGATCCGGGAAATCAAATCCTCGGGCCGGCGGCACGAAGCCTCCCACCGGCGCGCCAGACGCTGCGCCCTGCCCAGCCGCACGGCGGCATCGTCGAAGTCGACGAGGTGGATCTCGTCGGCCTGGGCCGGTCGCGAAGGCATCTCGTCGGTGCGCATGTCGCTCAGCAGCCAGAGCGTGCGTGGCGCGCCGGGCCTGCGCCGCGCGATCCGCGCGAGCAGGGATTGCGCCATCGCGATGCCGGCCGACAAGGGCGTGCCGCCCCCGCCCGCCACCGGTTCGAGCCAGCGCTCGTTCCACCAGCGCGGCACCGCCGGCCCGAAACGCCGCTCGGCGCCGCGCCCGCCGAAGCCGATCAGCGCCACCTCGGCACGCTCGCGCGCCGCCGCGTCGAACAGCGCGACCAGCAGGCCCTTGGCGAGCGCCAGGCGAGCGCCGTCGAGCATCGAGGCCGAACAGTCGAGCACGAAGCAATGGAAGGCGCGCGGCTCGCCCGAGCGCGGCCGAAAGCGCAGATGCGCGGCCTCGAGCGGATCGCCGCGCTTGGCGGCCAGCGTCGCCGGCCACGCGATGCGCGTGCCGGGCAGGCCCTGCCGGGCGGGAAGCTTGCCGTGCCGCCATCGAACCCCGCTGCCTGGCGCGGCGGGGGCAGTCGTTCGATGGCTCAGCGTTTTTTTGAGGGCAGCGGGATCACGCCCTTCACGGCCGTGAGGCCGGCCGGTACGGGCGGCAGGTAGCCCCAGTCGCCGTCCCGTGCGCCGCCGTCGCCATCGCCGGCTGGCGCCTCGTCTCGCGCGATCGACGAGGCATCACCGCCGCGCGGCGGCGGGTTGGCGCCGCGAGCCGGCTGATCGGTTTGCCGCGACGCGCTTGGCGACGTCGTGGGCGACGACATGGACGACGACGGCTCGGCGGCGGCCGGCGCCTGCGTGCGGCGATGGCGCAGCACGTCGGCGGCTACCCGCTCGACCTGCGCGGCGCTCACCGCCGCCGCGCCCTCGAAGGCGGCCAGCGCCCGCGCGGCGCGCAGCATCACCAGGTCGGCACGCAACCCGTCGACGGCCGCCTCGATGCAGAGCCGGGCAACCTGCTCGTGCACGCTGTCGTCGACCTGCACGCTCGCCAGCGCCTCGCGCGCGCGGCCGATCCGTTCGGCCAGCGCGGCCAGTGCCCCGGCATGCCCGGCGCGAAAGCCCGCCGGATCGAGATCGAAGGCCAGCCGCGCCTTGACGATGCGCTGCCGCTCGGCGATGTCGCGACAGTTCTCGAGTTCCACCATCAAGCCGAAGCGATCCAGCAACTGCGGACGCAACTCGCCCTCTTCCGGATTCATGGTGCCGACCAGCGCGAAGCGCGCCGCGTGCGTGTGCGAGATGCCGTCGCGCTCGACCGTGTTGACGCCGCTCGCGGCCGCGTCGAGCAGCACGTCGACCAGGCCGTCGGGCAGCAGGTTGATCTCGTCGACATAGAGCACGCCCAGATGCGCGCGCGCCAGCAGCCCCGGCGAGAAACGCACGGCGTTCTCGCCGAGCGCGCCGGCCAGGTCCAGCGTGCCGGTCACGTGCTCGTCGGCGGCGCCCAGCGGCAGCGTCACGAAGCGGCCCCGCGGCAGCAGTTCGGCCAGCGCGCGCGCCGCCGTCGATTTCGCGGTGCCGCGCGGCCCGCTCACCAGCACGCCGCCGATCGAGGGATCGACGGCCACCAGCAGCAACGCCTGCTGCAGCGCGGCCTGGCCGATCAGCGCGGAAAACGGAAACGGCGGCAGGCCGCCGCTCGGGTCGTGCGGGTTCATCGCCGGGTTCCTTCCAGATGCTGTTCGACGGCGAGCAGGCGTGCCTCGAGCTGCTCGCGATAGGCGCCGGGTTGTTGCCAGAGGCCGCGCTGGATCGCTTCGAGCAGGCGCTCGCAGATGCCGTGCAGCGCATGCGGGTTGTGCCGCTCGAGGAACGCGCGCGTGTCGGCGTCGTTGACGTAGGCGTCGGTGACCAGCGCGTATTGATGATCGGCCACCACGCGCGCGGTGGCGTCGTAGCCGTAGAGATAATCGACGGTGGCGGCCAGCTCGGCCGCGCCCTTGTAGCCGTGGCGCTTCACGCCGTCGATCCACTTCGGGTTGACCACGCGCGAGCGGATCACGCGCGCGATCTCCTCGCCGAGCGTGTTCATGCGCGGCGTGTCGGGGCGGCTGTGGTCGCCGTGGTAGAGCGCCGGCTGGCGCCCCGACAGATGGCGGACCGCGGCCGCCATGCCGCCCTGGAACTGGTAGTAGTCGTTGGAGTCGAGCAGGTCGTGCTCGCGGTTGTCCTGGTTCTGCACCACCGCGTCGATGCTTGCCAGCCGCGCGCCGAAGGCGTCCTGCGCGGCCTCGCCGGCGCTGCCCTGCGCGTAGGCGTAGCCGCCCCAGGACTGGTAGGCCTGGGCCAGGTCGGCGTCGCTCTGCCAGTTGCGCTGGTCGATCAGCTCCTGCAGGCCGGCGCCGTAGCTGCCCGGCCGCGCGCCGAACACGCGCCAGCCGGCGCGGCGTCGCGCCTCC
>NZ_VWWC01000245.1:0-7856 GCF_011753175.1 Burkholderia sp. Cy-637
GGCCGCGGCCGAGGCTGGCGCGGTGGCCGCCTCCTGCGCGATCGCCGGCGTGGCGGCGCATGCCGCAGCCGTTGCGAGCAGGCCGAGCAGGGCGGCGCGGCGCCAGCGCGGCGAGGGGGAAATCGAAGCCATGCCTGTCTCCTGGTGTTGTTCGGTAGCCCGAATCATTGCGATGCGGTGGCCTTGAGCCGGGCGAGTTCCTCGTCGCGCAGCGCGCGGCGCAGGATCTTGCCGACATTGGTCTGCGGCAGCGCATCGCGGAATTCGACCGCCTTCGGCATCTTGTAGCCGGTGAGATTCTTGCGGCAGTGCGCGAGCACCTCCTCGATCGTCAGCGCGGGGTCGCGCCGCACCACGAAGGCCTTGATGCGCTCGCCCTGCGCCGGATCGGGCACGCCGATCGCGGCCGCCTCGCTGATGCCCGGATGCATCACCAGCACTTCCTCGATCTCGTTCGGATAGACGTTGAAACCCGACACCAGGATCATGTCCTTCTTGCGGTCGATCAGGCGCACGAAACCGCGCTCGTCCATCACGCCGATATCGCCGGTCGCGAGCCAGCCCTCGCGGTCGAGCACCTTGGCGGTTTCGTCGGGGCGCTGCCAGTAGCCGCGCATCACCTGCGGGCCGCGCACGCACAGCTCGCCGGCCTCGCCGATGCCGGCCCAGCTCCCGTCCTCGCGGCGCAAGCGCACCAGGGTCGAGGGCGCGGGGATGCCGATCGAGCCGTTGAAGTCGTGCATGTCGCTCAGGTCGACCGGGTTCATGGTGACGATCGGCGAGCATTCGGTCAGGCCGTAGCCTTCCACCACCGGGCAGCCGGTGACCTCCTTGAAGCGATCCGCCACCGCGCGCTGCATCGCCATGCCGCCCGCCATCGCGAGCTTGAGCTTGGAGAAATCGCGGGCGCGGAATTCCGCGTTGTCGAGGAAGGCGTTGTAGAGCGTGTTGATGCCGGTGATGCCGGTGAAGGTCTCGTTGCGCAGGATCTTCATCATCATCCTGGTGTCGCGCGGGTTGGCGATCAGGATGTTGCGCCCGCCCAGGCCCATGAAGATCAACGCATTCACGGTCAACGAATAGATGTGATAAAGCGGCAGCGGCGTGAGCACCGTCTCGATCTCGCCCGAGACCTGGTCGGCGATCCACGACTTCGCCTGCAGCAGGTTCGCGATCAGGTTGCCGTGGGTCAGCATCGCGCCCTTCGCCACGCCGGTGGTGCCGCCCGTGTATTGCAGGAAGGCCAGGTCCTCGCGCGTGAGCGCCACCGGCACGGCGCGCCGGCCGGCGCCCTGGGCCAGCGCCGCGCGCAGCCTGACCGCCTGCGGCAGCCGGTAGGCGGGCACCAGCTTCTTGACGCGCTTGAGCACGAAGTTGATGAGGCGGCCCTTGGCGTTGAAGCCATCGGCGAGCAGGTCGCCGAGCGCGGTCACGATCACGTTGCGCACGCGCGTCTCGGGCAGCGCTTCCTCGAGCGTGTGGGCGAAGTTCTCGAATACGACGATGGTTTCCGCGCCGCTGTCCTTCAACTGATGCGCGAGCTCGCGCGCCGTGTAGAGCGGGTTGACGTTGACCACCACCGCGCCGGCCTTGAGCGCGCCGAACAGCGTGATCGGATACTGGAACGAGTTCGGCAGCATGATCGCGACGCGGTCGCCGGGCTTCACGCCGAGCTGGTGCTGCAGGTATGACGCGAAGGCCTCGGCCTTGCGCCCGAGCGCGGCATAGCCCAGTTGCGAACCGGCGCTGAGATAGGCCACGCGATCGGCGTAGCGCGAGGTGCATTCGTCGAAATACTGGGCGAGCGAGTCGTACTGCGTGAGGTCGATCTCCTGCGGCACGCCGCGCGGATAGGCCGGGAACCAGATGCCGTCGGTATTCGGCGCCGGCGCGCCGACGGGGGCAACGGTGGCGTTCATCGCTGATGTCTCCAGGTTCATTGGAATCGTGATGGGCGGCAAGCGGGCGCCTCGCGCCGGCGAACCGGCGCGAGGAAATCGACCGCGCGCGCCGTTGGGCGCCGCGCCTCAGGAAGCGTGTCGCGCGTGCAGCCGGGTACCGGCCGAGGCGCTGAACGGCCCGGCCTGCAATTCACCGCCGCCGGCGACCAGCGGGCTGCTGCGCTGCGCGTCCTCGAGCACCGCGGCGAAGATCGACATCTGCGCTGCGTCGGGCATCGGCGCCTTGAGCGCGGCGACGATCAGCGAGGACAGGCGCGCGATCATCTGCACGTCGTTCATGCTGCGGCCCTGCGAGAAATCGTCGAGCAGGCTGTCGGTTTCCGCGCCCGCCAGGGCGCCGGACAGGGCGCCGATCGCGTAGTGCAGGCGCCAGCCGAGTTCGCTGCGCGGCAGTTGCGGCAGCGCGCGCTGGAACGCCTCGAAGAAGCGTCCCGCGACGCTCGCGTAATGCGCCGACAGGAAGCTGCGCACGAAGGTCGAGGGATCGGTGTAGGCGCGCCCGATCAGCCGCAGGAAGGCGCGGCCGCCGCGCTGGGGATCGCGCGAGGCCTGCAGCGCCGGGATGAACATCGCGCCGAGCACGTGCTCGCAGGTGATGGCGGCGCCGAGCTGCGCCTCGAAGCGATCGAGGATGCGCAGGCGTTCGTCGTTGAGCTGGTCCAGGCGCCGCGAGAGCATCGCGTGGATCAGTGCCTCCTTGCTGCCGAAGTGGTAATTGACCGCCGCGAGATTGACCGCGGCACGCGACGTGATCTGCCGCATCGACATCGCCTCGAAGCCGTGTTCGACGAACAGGTCTTCGGCCGCGTCGAGTATGCGCGCCTTCGTGCCGCCGCTTTGCCGGCTGGCCTGACGAACCGCCATGTGCGCCTCCCTTTTGATCACCGTTTCGTTGCCGAACAGGCGATTCAAATCTGTAATTGAAACAAGCGTTTTTTATTAAGATAAGAAGCGTCGCGGGAGGGCGGCAAGCGTTGTCTGTGGGCGGAATCCTCTAGTGCTGGTGTGCGTTGCAGCATCATCGCGCGGGGATGCGCGCGGCGGCGCGCCTCGCGCGATGATGCGCTGCGGGTGAGGTTCAGTGGGTGGCGGCGGCTTGCGCGGCACTCTGCGTCATGTCGATGCCGCGTCGTTCGCGGCTGAACAGGATCAGCACCGCGATCACCACGGCCACCGTGCCGGCCACGATGGCCAGCGCGTGGCCGTAGTCGTTGCCGTTGTCCACGGCGAGCTGCGCCTGCATGGTGGCATTGCCCGAGGCGAGCAGGTTGCCGAGCTGGTAGACGAAACCCGGGAAGGTCGCGCGGATCTCGTCGGGCGAGATCTCGTTGAGGTGGACCGGGATCACGCCCCAGGCGCCCTGCACCGAGATCTGCATCAGGAAGGCGCCGGCCGCCAGCGCGAGCGCGCCGCTCGAGAAAGCCCACAGCGGCAGCACCGGCAGCGCGATCAGCGCGGCGATGAAGATCGCGCGGCGCCGGCCGATCTTTTCGGAGATCGAACCGAAGGCGAGGCCGCCGACGATCGCGCCGATGTTCAGGACGATGGTGATCCACGACACCGTATGCGGGTCGAAGTGATGCTGCTCGCGCAGGAAGGTCGGGTAGAGATCCTGGGTGCCGTGCGAGAAGAAGTTGAAGGCCGTCATCAGCACCACCGCGTAGACCGACAGCTTCCAGTTCTGCTTGAGGGTGGCGACCAGGCTCGGGCGCGGACGCTTTTCCATCTGCTTCCAGGCGGGCGACTCGGGCACGTGCGAGCGCACGTAGAGCACCAGCAGCGCCGGCACCACCCCGATCATGAACATGCCGCGCCAGCCGATGTACTGGTAGAGCACGCCGAACACCACCGAGGCGAGCAGATAACCGCTCGGATAACCGGCCTGCAGCAGCCCCGAGACGATGCCGCGCGAATGCGGCGGCACGGTTTCCATGGTCAGCGCGGAGCCGACGCCCCATTCGCCGCCCATCGCGATGCCGAACAGCGCGCGCATCACGAGCAGGGCGCCGAGGCTGGGCGCGAAACCCGAGGCGAGCTCCAGCACCGAATAGCAGGCGATGTTGACCATCAGGGTCGGCCGGCGGCCGAAACGGTCGGCGAGACGGCCGAAGATCAGGGCGCCGAGCGGACGCATGGCCAGGGTCAGGGTGACGGCAAAGGCCACCGCCGGGATTTTCGTATTGAATTCCGCGGCGATATCCTTCAGCACGAATACCATCAGGAAGAAATCGAAGGCGTCGAGGGTCCAGCCGAGATAGGCAGCGATCGTTACGTTTCTTTGTTCCCGGGTCCAGCTCATGGGGCAGGTCTCCTTGGTGGCGGCGCCGCGCGGCGGCAAGGCCCGCCCAGCGCGGCGCCGGGCGCGGACGGCCGGTTCAGTGTACGCCGAGCAATAAGGATCGCGTTCCGTTTGATTTCAGGCTCGGGATTAATCCCTAGTCGATTTTCGCGGGTAAATGGCAGAATGCGCAGGATTGAATTGAATATGAAAGGCATGTATTGAAACTGAATGCATGTCGTTTCAATTTTCGTAATCCGATTATTGATCGGAATCCTGCCCGGAGCGTTCATGACGGATGCCTGCCATCGACCCGAAAACGGGGTGCCGCCATTGCGCACCGAGCGACTGATCCTGCGTGCGCGCACGCTCGACGATCTCGAGGCCTGCCTGGCGATGGACCGCGATCCGGAGGTCACCCGCCATATCCCGGGGCCGTGGGGCGATCCGCTCGCGCATCGGCGCTTCGTGCTCGATCGCATCACGCGCGGCTATCCGCCGGGGCATGGCTACTGGGTGCTGGCCGAGGCGCGCGAGCCGGCGCGTTTCCTCGGCTGGGTCCTGCTGCTGCCCGTCGAGGGCAGCGAGGCGCCCGAGATCGGCTGGCGCCTGGTACGCGATGCCTGGGGGCAGGGTTATGCGAGCGAGGCGGCGGCCTGCGTGGTCCGGCATGCCTTCGATGCCGTGCAGGTCCCGGCGCTGATCGCCGACATCGCCGTCGACAATGCCGCCTCGCTGAAGCTGGCGCGCAAGCTGGGCATGCGAGCGCTCGACGTCGTCGAGGACGAATACGGTTCGTGGCTGCGGCACCGGCTCGATGCGCCGGGCGCGGCCTGTTCGCCCTGAACCGCGAGGCGCGAGTTGGGGGCTCGCCCGAGGGTCGTGCCGAACTGCACGACAGCGGCTCGCGAGGGTATCGTGGCGGATATTTCCCTGGGAGACCGACCATGGCACTGGGCCGCGATGTCCATCTGATTCCCGCCAGGCTGGCGGCGCTGAAACCCACGCAAATGACGATCGGTTTTCGCGAGGTCGAGGCCAAGCGCAAGCACTGGCAGTCGCTGGGCAAGAAGGCGCGTCGCGAGGCGATCGACCTGCACTGGTTTCCGGCCGTGCTCGGCCCCGGGCAGGCGCTGTTCATCGTCGATCACCATCATCTCGGCCGTGCCTTGCTGGAAGAGGGCGTGACCGATGTGAAGGCGATGCTGCTGAAGGACCTGTCCTGGCTCGACGACACGATCTTCTGGCGGATGATGGAGCACAACCAGTGGGTGCATCCCTTCGGTCCCGACGGTTCGCGTCACGACTACGACCGCCTGCCGGGCGTGCTCACGGCGCTGCGCGACGATCCCTATCGCAGCCTGGCCGGCGAATTGCGCACCGCCGGCGGTTACGCCAAGGACACCACGCCGTTCAGTGAATTCCTCTGGGCCGACTACCTGCGCGGCAAGATTCCGGTCGAGCGGATCCGCAAGCATTTCGCCAAGGCGCTCAAGGAGGCGCTGGCCCATGCGCACGCGCAGGATGCACGCTACCTGCCGGGCTGGACCGGCGTATTCGAGCCGAGGCCCTGAGATGGCGGTGGGACGCAAGCCGGCGGGGGCGATGCCCGCGCAGCCGGTGCCCGACGTGGCGCCGCGTGATCCCGCGCACTTCGCGGCCATCGCCGCGCCGGCCATGCCGCGCGGCGAGCGCAACTGGCGCGATGCGCTGGCCGGCCTGTCGATCGCTGGCCTGTTGATCCCCGAGGCGGTGGCCTACGCGGGACTCGCGAACCTGCCGCCGCAGGCCGGCCTGATCGCCTTGCTGGTCGGCCTGGTGGTCTACGCGGTGCTCGGCAGCAGCCGTTTCGCGATCGTCTCGTCGACTTCGTCATCGGCTGCCGTGCTGGCCGCCACCGTGTTGTCGGAAACGGGCGCCACGGCCGCCGCGCAACTGGCCCTGGCCGCTGCCCTGGTGGCCACCACCGGCGTGCTGTTCCTGATCGCCGGGGCCGCGCGGCTGGGCGGCATCTCGGACTTCATCGCCCGGCCGGTGCTGCGCGGATTCACCTTCGGCCTGGCCTTGACGATCGTGATCAAGCAGTTGCCGAAGATCCTCGTGGTGCCGGTCCATCACAGCGACACGCCGCATGTGTTCCTCGATCTGCTGCGCGGGCTGCCGCAGGCGAATCCGTCCAGCGTCGTGGTCGGGGCCGTCGCGCTGGCGATCCTGTTCCTGCTCGGCAATCGCTCGCGCGCTCCGGCGACGCTGATCGTGATCGTGCTCGGCATCGCCGCCGGTTACGGCATCGACTGGGGCGCGCACGGGGTGGCCGTGGTCGGCCGGATCGATCTGCAGCATGTGGCGCTCGGCCTGCCTTCGCTCGATCGCGCGGCCTGGACCCAGACCATCGAGCTGGGCTTCGCGCTGATGCTGATCCTGTACGCGGAGTCCTATGGTTCGATCCGCAACTTCGCGTTGAAGCATGGCGACACGATCTCGCCGAATCGCGACCTGGTCGCGCTCGGCTGCGCCAACCTGGTTTCGGGGCTGCTGCATGGCATGCCGGTCGGCGCGGGTTATTCGGCCAGTTCGGCGAACGAGGCGGCCGGCGCGCAGAGCCGGCTCGCGGGCGCCTGCGCGGCGCTCGTGATCGCGCTGATCGTCTGGCTGCTGCTGCCGCAACTGGCGCGCACGCCGGAGCCGGTGCTGGCCGCGATCGTGATCTTCGCGGTCAGCCATTCGCTGCATCCGGCCGCGTTCGGGCCTTACTGGCGCTGGCATCGCGACCGCCTGCTGGTGGTCGCGGCGATCCTGGCGGTACTCGTGCTGGGCGTGCTGAACGGCTTGCTGGTGTCGATCGCGATGAGCCTGCTGTTTACCGTGCGCAAGCTGTCCGAGCCCAAGGTCAGTGAGTTGGGGCGCTTGCGCGACAGCCGCGATTTCGTCGACGTGTCGATCCATGCCGATGCGACGCCGGTGCCCGGCATGCTGATCGTGCGGCCGGAAGGGCAGTTGTTCTTCGCGAACGCAGAGCGTGTGCTGGCACGCGTGCGGCAGCTCGCGCATGCGGCCGGAGCCCTGACGACGATCGTCCTGAGCTTGGAGGAATCGCCCGATCTCGACGGAACGGCGATCGAGGCCTTGAAGACCTTTGCTGCCGAGTGCGAGGCGCGGGGCTGGCGTTTGCGGCTGGTGCGGCTGAAGCCCGAGGTGCTCGAGGTGTTGCGGCGGGCCAGTGACGACGGGCTGCGGGAGGAGGCGCTGTCGGAGCTGAGTGTGGATGACGCGGTGGCGCGCTGTGGGTGAGGGCGCTTGAAATGAAAAAAGGCCGGCATAAAGCCGACCTTTTTAGAACTTGTGGTGCCCAGGAGAGGACTCGGTCACGCCGGCGCGACCCCGGCCTGGCTTGCAAGCCAGGCCTTTCGAGGCCTCCCGCAAAGCGCGCAGGCGCTTTGCTTCCTGGGCTTGAAATGAAAAAAGGCCGGCATAAAGCCGGCCTTTTTAGAACTTGTGGTGCCCAGGAGAGGACTCGAACCTCCACGATGTTGCCACCGCTAGGACCTGAACCTAGTGCGTCTACCAATTCCGCCACCTGGGCACAAGCTGCATCTCAAGCAAGAATGCGATTATAG
>NZ_VWWC01000246.1:0-7791 GCF_011753175.1 Burkholderia sp. Cy-637
GGCGCTGTCGCCGGCGGCCTGGTCGTCGGCCGAGGAGGCCGAATCGGCCAGCGTCGCCGCGCCGGAAGGCTCGGTGCTGCTGCTGCGCGCATCGGGCGGGCCGGCCGCGTCGAAGTCCCGGTCGGGATCGATCTCGGTGGCGGTGGCGGGCGCGTCCAGCGAGGTCTCGCGATCGACCGTGATCATCATGTTGTTGGCCTCGCCGCGCGCGAGCTGGCGCACGCGCTCGACGATGCGGCCGGCCGCGGCGATGCTCTCGGCCGTCGAGCGCGAGGCTCGCGCGGCCGCGATCAGCTCGGTGCTGGCGCCGAGCGTGGCCTCGATCGAGTCGACGCGTTCGGTGAGCGGCACCGCCTCGTCGCGCAGCGCGCGTCCGACGCGCCAGACGAAGCGTTCGCGCCAGTTCAGCTTCGGCCAGCGCCGGGCGATCTCGCGCGCGGCCGCCTCGCGCTGGCGCGCCAGCAGCGTCGCGGCGCCGGGGAGCCGCGCGGCCAGCGCGAGGCTCGCGCGGTGGTCGTCGATGGTTTCGGCCAGCGCGCGGGTGGCGTCCGAGGCGAGGCGCGCATGCTGCGCGGGCTCGCCCAAGCGCAGGCGAGCGGCCAGCAGGTCGACCCAGCCGGCCAGTTCGTCGTCCGACAAGGCTTGCTCGCCGGCCGTGGCCGGCAGTACCAGCACGTCGGGCACGGCGCTGCCGTCGCGTTCGACCCATTCGATGCGCGGCCCGTCGCGCGCGATCCTCACCTGCAGCGCCGGCTGGTTCGTCAGCACGCGCGCCAGCTTGCCGAGCCGCTCGCCGGGATCGTCCCCGGCGCTCGGCGGCGCGGTGTCCGGGCGCGGGTTCGGCTGGCTCACGATGCGTCGAGGTCGATGTAGTGGCGGACGATGTCGCGGATCAGCGCGGCGTCCTCGTCGCCGACCTTGGCGTAGATGGTCGGCCCGGCGGCGATCTCGGGATCGCCGGTGCGCAGCATCAGCGCGGTCCAGTCGATCAGGCGGCGCGTCGAGAAGGCGCTGGCCAGGTCGTCGCGCTCGAAGGCGCGCCGGCAGGCCGCGGCGATCGCCGCCAGCGTCTCGGCCATCGCCGGGCTGACACGCGCGCCGAAGGTCCGGCGCAGCACCTCGGCCTCCTCGGCCGGCGACAGGTAGTCGATCTGGTAGACGCGCCAGCGGTCCAGGAAGGCGTCGTTCATCAGGTTGGCGCCCTGGTACAGGTGGCGGAAGCGGCTCATCGCGCCGGCCGCGTTGGCGGTCGCGAACAGGCGGAAGCCGGGATGGGGCGCCACGATCTCGTCGCCGCGCTCCTTGAGCAGGAGGCGGCCGCCGGGCTCGAGCACGGCGGTCAGCACGGCGAGGATCGCCGGTTCGGCGAAGTCGATCTCGTCGACGATCAGCCAGAGCCCGGCGCGCATCGCGGTCGGCAGCACGCCGTCGACCCACAGGGTCTCGCCGCCCTTGACGGTCCAGAAGCCGACGAAGTCGCCCACCGTGGTCTGGCCGTTCATGTTCGCGCGCAGCACGCCGTGCGCCGAATGGGCCGCGGCCTGCTCGATCAGGCTGGTCTTGCCGGTGCCGGTATGGCCGATCAGCAGGATCCGGCGGTTCTCGGCGATGTCGCGCACGATATTGGCCGAGCGCTCGGCGAACAGGTAGGCGGGGTTGCGCTCGGGCACCAGCGGGCCGCCGGCGCCGAGCGGCAGGCGCGCGCCGGCCAGCGTGACGGCGGGTTCTTCACCGGCCTGCCCCGGCTGCGCCGCGTCGTGCATCGCCGCGCGCAGCTCGGCCAGGAAATGCGCGCGATGCGGCGGCGGCGCGCCTTCGCCGGCCTCGTCGCGGCGCGCGTAACCCTCGCGCTGCCACTTGCGCAGCTTCGCGTCGAGGTTGTCCAGGTCGATCACGGTGTCGATGTCGGTGGAGCCGTCCGCGCGGCGGTGCTGGATCCGGTACATGTGCGGCCGCTCGGAATGGCTGACCAGCCAGGCGTCGTCGTCGCGCGCGTAGACGCCGACGGGCGACGGTTCGGAGGGAAGCGGGGCGGGCTGGGTGCTCATCGGCGGGCAGGGGCGGGAGGGACGGCGGAGCCGGTCGGGAGCCTCATTGTGCGCCGTCGTCGCCCAGCCGTGCAAAAACGGGGCAAGGCGGCGATTGCTTCCATTTGTGATGGAATGCATTTCCCGTGAGTGGTTTGTTGCTCGATCCGATTGATTCAGACTGAGGCTTTTTCTCGACGCGCGAGCCGCTCGCGCCATGGAGCCATCCCCGATGACCTCATCCCTGACCCAGGTGCCGGGCTCGCCGCTCGTCTTCCGACCGCGCCCGGCCGCCGGCGTGCCGCTGGCGCGGCTGTTGCTGCTGCATGGCGTGGGCGGCAATGAAACCAATCTGCTGGCGGTGGCCGAGGCGCTCGATCCGCGTCTCGAGATCGCCTTCGTGCGCGGGCCGCTGACGCTGGGCCCGGATCAATACGCGTGGTTCCACGTGCGCTTCGGGCCGAACGGCCCGTCGATCGACGCGGCCCAGGCCGAGGCGAGCCGGCAGCAGCTGATCGGCCTGGTTCGCGCGCTGCGCCAGGCCGACGGCGCGGCGCCGCTGCCGACGCTGATCGGCGGCTTCAGCCAGGGCGGCATCATGAGCGCGAGCGTCGGCCTGAGCGCGCCGGACGCGGTGCGCGGCTTCGCGATCCTGAGCGGGCGGATCCTGCCGGAGATCGCCGAGCACCTGGCGCCGCGCGAGGCGCTGGCGGGGCTCGACGCCTTCATCGCCCACGGCGAATACGACGACAAGCTGCCGGTATCGTGGGCGGAGCGCGCCGATGCGATGCTCGACGAGCTGGGCGTGCCGCATCGCGTGCATCGCTACCCGGTCGGCCATCAGCTCAGCGAGGCGATCGTCGACGATTTCGCGGCCTGGGTGGCGAAGCGCGGCGCGGCGGCCTGAGCGCCGCCGCCGATCGTCCCGGGCGGGCACGAGACGTCGCCGTTCACGGCGGCGCGCCATAATCGCGCTTTTCCGGTGCGGAGACGTCGCGAATGAAACTGTCCGAACAATGGGTGCTCGTCACCGGTGGCGCGCGCGGGCTTGGCGCCTCGATCTCCCGGGCGCTGGTGCGCGAGGGCGCGTCGGTGATTGTCAACTACCTGCATAGCGAATCGGCCGCGAATGCGCTGGTGGCCGAGCTCGGCCCGCAAGCGATCGCGCTGCGCGCCGATGTCACCGATGCGGGCGAGGTGGGTCGGATGTTCGAGGCGGCGCGGGCGCGCACCGGCCAGCCGGTGGCGTCGGTGATCAACAACGCGCTGGCCAGCTTCCGCTTCGACGGCGATGCGCGGCCGACGCTCGAGCAGCTTTCCTGGCAGCGCATGCAGCAGCAACTGGAGAGCGCGGTCAAGGGCGCGCTGAACACCATGCAGGCCGCCGTGCCCGGCATGCGCGAGCGAGGCTTCGGCCGCATCGTCAATGTCGGCACCAACCTGTTCCAGAACCCGGTGGTGCCCTATCACGACTACACGGCCTCGAAGGCCGCGCTGCTGTCGCTGACGCGCACGGCGTCCAACGACCTGGGCCCGCACGGCATCACCGTCAACATGGTGTCGGGCGGCCTGCTGCGCACCACCGACGCGAGCCGCGCCACGCCCGAGACGGTGTTCGACATGATCGCCGGCTTCACGCCGCTGCGCCGCGTGACCACGCCCGAGGAATTCGCCGACGCGGTGCTGTTCTTCCTCTCGCCCTGGGCGCGTGCCGTGACGGGGCAGAACCTGATCGTCGACGGCGGGCTGGTGAAGGGCTGAGGCCCGCTTGCCGCGTATGCGCCGGGTCGGCGGCGCATACGCGGGCGGCTCGGCCTGGTCGGGCCGAGCGCGCGATCAGGACACCAGCAGGTCGAACTGCTCCCAGCCGCCGACCTGGGTGGCGGTGGCGATCAACTGGCCCTGGCCCGAGTTGGTGGCGCTCACGTACTTGCCGTTGGCATGCGCGCGCAGGGCCACCGCCGCGCCCGTGAAGGGCTGCACGATCAGGTCGAAGGTCTCCCAGGGGCCGACCGCGCTGCGGTTGGCGATCAACGGCGCGGCGCCGGCATTGTCGGCCGTCACGTACAGGCCGTTGGCATGCGAGCGCAGCGCCACCGCGCCGTTGCCGGCATTCACCAGGTCGAACTGCTCCCATTGGCCGACCGCCTGGCGGTTGGCGATCAGCGCCTGCGCGCCGGCGTTCTCGGCCGTCACATACAGGTTGTTGGTGCGCGAGCGCAGGCTGACCACGGTCGCGAGACCGACCGTGCTGTTCAGCACCGGCGCGGTCGGGCGCACCTGGGTCAGGCCGAGCGAGCCCTTCAGCATGCGGCCGCCGTCGCGCGTCAGGCGCATGTAGTAGTCGGAGGAGCAGGGCGTGCCGTCCTCGTCCAGGCTCAGGAAGCCCGAGCCGGCGGGCACGTCCTGCTGGGTGGCGGCGGTGTTGAGGATCTGGTTGCCCTCGTTGTACTCGTCGAACATCGAGATGTAGAGGCCCGACACGCCGAGGTTCACCAGGTTGTAGAGCTGCCGCCACATGTAGTTGCCGTGCGCGCGCTGGCGGATCGACAGGTCGCCCGGCATCACGCAGGGCTGGTAGTCGATGCCGTGCGCGTCGCAGTCGGCCTTGTCGGCGGCCGCTACTTCCACCGCGAAGGCATTGGCCTCGGCGATCGAGCCGATCGCGCCGATCATCCACGGCGAGATCATGTCGAACTGGTGGAACACGTCGAGGAAGTTCGGGCGCACCGAGCCGCCGGTGCGCCAGCGGGTCGGCACGCCGCCGATCACGTAGCAGCCCTGCGCCTTGAACCACTGGATCACGTCGGCGCAGGCGGCGGCGTCGAACGGGTGGTTCACGTCGTCGAAGCCGAAGCCCCAGATGCAGACCACCGGCTTGCCGTTCTGGCGCGCATAGGCCGGCGAGGCGATGTACTGCGACATCTTCGAGGTCCAGTCCTGCTTGATCTGGGTCTGCATGGCGGTCCAGCCGGACACGTCGTACATGATGTAGAACTTGCGGCCGTAGGTTTCGGCGGCCTGCCGCACATGCGCGGCCGCCACGTCGCGCGTGGCGCCCTCGCCCGAGAACGGGTTGAAGCGCTGCAGCGCGACCGTGTCGATCTCGTTGGCCTGCATCCAGCTGAACTGCCGGTTCACCGTGTCGAGGTCGTATTGCGAGAACAGCGTGGCCGGCGCGCCGCTGTTGAGCGGGCTGAAGGCGCTCTGGTAGCCGTGCGCGTAGCCGCGCATGTCGGGCCAGGCCTTGATCGCGTTGTTGCTCGGCGAGGGCGCTTGCGACCAGTTGCCGGCCCAGTGCCACCAGCCGTTGATCGGTGCGCCGTCGCCGATCGCCGCGAACCAGCCTTGGTAGCCGACCGTCACCTTGCCGACCACGTCGCCGGCGCCGCTGACGGCCGCGCGTTGCGTGGCGGCCAGCGCGCGCGTCAGGCCGCGCGCATCGAGCGCGCCGACGGCCGCTGCCGCAACGCCGGTTTTGAGAATCGAACGACGTGTGATGCCCATGAGATTCCTCGAGAAGTAGGGGGTATGGCTGGCGGGGCCCGGCCGGCATGCTTGCATGCGCAACCGGTGGCGGGGATTGCATCATCGCGAGGGGCGATCGGTCTGCCGGACTGCCGAATCCCGGGCAGGGAATCCGAAGCGCCGCGATACGTGCCCGGCGGCGCGTGCAGCAATCGGAGGAATCGTTGCGGATTGGTGCTGAGGCGCGGCCTGGAGGTGGACTGGTCGGTATGCGGGGCAGGCGGGAATGCGTGCCTCGCGAGGCGGGCCGGCGCGGGGTGGCCTAGCCGAATCGCAGCGGATCGCCGACCAGTTTCGGCACCGCCTCGCGCATGATCGCCACGAAGCGCAGCAGCCGGGACGGGTAGAACTGCGCGTGCGGATAGACCAGGAATACCGGCAGCGGCGCGGCCTCCCAGTCGGGCGCGACGCGCACCAGGCGGCCGGCCTCGAGTTCCTCGGCGAGCAGCCAGGACGAGCCGATGCCCACGCCCATGCCGTGCAGCGCCGCCGAGCGCAGCGCGAACAGGTTGTCGGTGCTCATGCGCGGCTGGATCGTGAAGCGCTGCGTCTCGCCGCTGCGCCGGTGCCGGAGCACCACCTCGTTGCGGTAGTAGGTGCGCAGCGAGAGCCAGTCGAGCGCGGCGAGCTCCTCGGGCGTGGCGGGGATCCTGCCGTCCTCGAACATCGAGGGTGCGGCGACCACGAAGCGCGCCACGTCGGCGATCCGGATCGCCACCACCGATGGATCGGTCACCTCGCCGATCTGGATCGCGCAGTCGATGCCGGTGCCGATGAAGTCGTGCACCTCGTCCTGCAGCAGCCATTCGACGCTCACGCGCGGGTGCTCGCGCAGGAAGCCGATCAGCGGCCCGACGAAGATCTGCTGGCCGAAGGCGTGCGGCACCGTCACGCGCAGATGGCCTTCCGGCTCCTGCTGCGCGCCGCGCAGGTCGGCCTCGAACGAGGCCCAGCTCGCCAGCAGCTCCTTGGCGCGCTTGAAGGCGCGTTCGCCGTCGACGGTCAGCCGCATCGAGTGGGTCGAGCGCTGCAGCAGGCGCACGCCGAGCGAGCGCTCGAGCGCCTGCAGGCGACGGCTGACGGTGGGCTGGGTGGTCCGGAGCAGGGCCGCCGCGGCGGACAGGCTGCCCGATTCGACTATACGTACGAAGGTCTCCATAAGCTGGAAACGATAGCCGGCATCACCGGGAGACACTTCCGGAAGCCGGCGATTTCCGCCAGAGGCAGGCGTGGTGGGCAGTTTGGCGCTCATGCGCGGAGCGTATAACAAATGTGCGGGCGGTGCCACTACCAGGCCCGCGCCGCTGCCTTCACACTCGCGGCTTGCTGATTCGATACCGATGGACACCGCAAGATGAGTTCGACCCCTGACTTCGACAATGCCTCGCGCGAGGCCGTGCTGGCCGACCCGGCGCCGCTCCCTGGATCCCGGCCGGGCGCGGCTTCGGCAGTGCCTGCCGGGGCGCAGGCGCTGCATGCCCTGCTGACGCCGCGCCTGGTGCTGCTGCTGGCCGCCGCCGCTGGGCTCGGCGTGGCGCCGCTCTATTACAGCCAGCCGATGCTCGGCGTGCTGGGGCCGGACATCGGCGCCTCGGCCCGCATGGTCGGCCTGGTGCCGACGCTCACCCAGCTCGGTTATGCGATCGGCATCCTGCTGCTGGCGCCGCTCGGCGACCGCTTCGACCGGCGCCGCGTGATCCTGGTGAAGGCCGGCGTGCTGGTGGCCGCGCTGCTGCTGGCCGCGATCTCGCCGTCGATCGGCTTCCTGCTGGCGGCGAGCTTCGCGGTCGGGCTGGCGGCCACGCTCGCCCAGGACGTGGTGCCCGCGGCGGCCACGCTCGCGCCCGATGCGCATCGCGGCAAGGTGGTCGGCACCGTGATGACGGGCCTGCTGCTGGGGATCCTGTTGTCGCGGGTGGTGGCCGGCGTGGTGGCCGGCAGCCTCGGCTGGCGCGCCACCTTCGTGATCGCGGCGGCGAGCGTGGCCGCCATCGGCCTGGCTGCCGCGCGCGGGCTGCCGAGCTTCCGGCCCACCACGCAGATGCCGTATCGCGAGCTGATCGCCTCGCTCGGCGGCCTGTGGCGCCGGCACCCGGCGCTGCGCCGGGCGGCCTTCGCCCAGGGCATCCTGGCGCTCGGCTTCAGCGCGTTCTGGACCACGCTCGCGGTGATGCTGCATGGCGCGCCCTTCCATCTCGGCAGCGCCGTGGCCGGCGCCTTCGGCCTGGCCGGCGCG
>NZ_VWWC01000247.1:0-7702 GCF_011753175.1 Burkholderia sp. Cy-637
TGCCGCCGGCGGCCGTGCCGCCCGCGTCGCCCGCGTCGCATGCTGCGCCCGCCAACGCCGCGCATCCGGCGGCCTACGCCGAGCTGGCCGACTGGCTGGTCAGCGCCCTGCCGGCCCGCAACGCGCCCGATACGCGCTTCGCCGAGCGCTTCCGCTCGCGGCTGGCCGATCCGGCCTTCCGCCGCGACCTGAAACAGCACATCCGCGAACTGCCCGACTGGCACGACCTGGTATTCCCGCCGCCGCCGCGACGGCCCGCCGTCGCGGCGCGCAATCCCGTTCCCGACCCGCCCTCGGCCTATCCCTCGATCTACGTCCGCCCATGAAGCTGTCGCTCGCCATCAAGTTCAATCTCGTGTTCGTCGCGATCTTCGCGATCGGGCTGACCGCGGCCGGCATCGTCGCCGACCGCGTGCTGCAACAGCAGGCGCTCGACGAGACGCGCCACGACGCCGACGTGCTGATGAGCGCGGCCGAGGCGATGCAGGACTACACCGCCAAGCACATCACGCCGCTGCTGTCGACGCAGATCCAGTATTCCTTCGTGCCCGAATCGGTGCCGGCCTTCTCGGCCATCGAGATGCTGAACACCTTGCAGGGCAGCTTCCCGAACTTCTCCTATCGCTCGACCATGCTGAACCCGACCAATCCGCGCGACCGCGCGACCGATTGGGAGTCCGAGGTGATCGCGCACCTGCACGACAAGCCCGCGCTGAAGGAGGTGACGGGCCAGCGGCGCACGCCGGGCGGCGAGCAGCTGCTGTTCCTGGCGCGGCCGACCAGCATCACCGACGCGACCTGCATGCAGTGCCACAGCACGCCCGCGGCCGCGCCGCGCACCATGCTCGACAAGTACGGCCCGGCCAACGGCTTCGGCTGGCAGATGAACCAGGTGATCGGCGCGGAGTTCGTGTCGGTGCCGATGTCGGAATCGATCGCGCGCGGGCGCGCGCTGTGGCGCAGCTTCATGGAGGCGCTGACGGTGGTGTTCGTGGTGGTGCTGGTGGTGCTCAACGTGCTGGTGCACTTCCTGGTCACGCGGCGCCTGCAGACGCTGTCGCGCGCGGCCGACGCGGTCAGCCTCGGCAAGCTCGACGACGTCGAGCTGCCGACCCGCGGCGGCGACGAGATCGCCTCGCTGGCGGTGTCCTTCGGGCGCATGCGCACCAGCCTGGTGACGGCCTTCGAGATCCTCGACGAGACCGGCGCCGCGAGCACCGCGCCGAACGGGTCGCGGCCATGACGCGCCTGCCGGAACCGCTGCCGGCCAGCATCGGCCGCTACCGCATCGAAAACGTGCTGGGCCGCGGCGCGATGGGCGTGGTCTATCTCGCCACCGATCCGCATATCCAGCGGCCGGTGGCGCTCAAGACCATCCGCGGGGAGCTGCTGCACGCGAGCGAGGCGGGCGGCGAGCCCGGCATCGCCGCCGAGGCCGCGCTGCCGGCGCGCTTCATCAACGAGGCGCGCGCCGCCGGGCGGCTGGTGCATCCGAATATCGTCGGCGTGTTCGACTACGGCGAGGCCGACGGCACGGCCTATATCGCCTTCGAATACGTGCGCGGCGAGACCCTGGCCGCGCGGCTCGCCGCGCATGCGCGCCAGGGCACGCGCATGCCGGCGCGCAACGTGCTGGTGTGGTTCGCGCAACTGCTGGACGCGCTCGCCTACGCGCACGAGCTCGGCGTGATCCATCGCGACATCAAGCCGGCCAACCTGCTGATCGCGCCGCGCGGCGAGTGCAAGATCACCGACTTCGGCATCGCCCAGCTCGACACCGGGCGGCTCACCCAGGTCGGCATGCTGATCGGCACGCCCAGCTACATGTCGCCGGAGCAGGTCTCGGGCGCGCCGATCGACGCGCGCAGCGACCTGTTCTCGGCCGGCGTGGTGCTCTACGAGATGCTGACCGGCCGCTGCCCGTTCGCGGGCTCGTCGGCGGCGGTGATGCGGCAGGTGCTCGACGAGACGCCCGCGCTGCCCTCCAGCCTCGCGCCGGAGTTGCCGCCCGAGCTCGACGCGATGGTGCTGCAGGCGCTGGCCAAGGATCCGGGGCAGCGCCACGCCTCGGCGCAGCACTGGCGCGGCGAGGTGCTGGGCCTGCTGGAAACGCTCGCGGCCAGGCTCGACCCGGACCAGACCATCGTGCTCGCGCCGCTCGCGCAAGCGGCGCTGGCCCCGCCGCCGCCGGCCGCCGAGGCGCGCACGCTGCCGGTCGACTGGTCGCCGGAATTCCTCGCGCAGTTGGAGCAGCGGCTGGTCACCCATGTCGGGCCGGTGGCCTCGCGGCTGGTGCGGCGCGCGGCGGCGCAGGCCACCGATCCGCGCATGCTGGCCGCCGAGCTGGCGCGCCACCTGCCCGACGAGGCCGCACGCCACGACTTCGATACGCTGCTGCAGCGTCACGCGGCTTCGGGCACGGCCGTCACGCGCGTGATGGCGATGCCGGGGGCGACGCAGGCGGGTAGCGGAGCCGGCCAGGCGCCGGCCGTGGATACGGCGCTGGTCGAGACGGCGGTGCAGCGGCTCGCCACCCACATCGGGCCGATCGCGCGGATCGTGGCGCGGCGCGCGGCGGTCGATGCCGATCTCGCCACCTTCCAGGCGCGGCTGCTGGAGGCCCTGCCGGATTCGGTGGACAAGGCCGCGTTCCTGCGCGGGCTCGACGAGGGTTCGTAGCCGGGGGAGGTGGCGGCGCGGCGTGGTGGTTCGGTGGGCTGGTCGATGCGTCGGGCGGGTACCTGGCCGGTTCGCCGCCGGTTCGCCAGTCGACGCGCGGATCGGTTCGCCGCGCGTCCTGCCGCTCGATGCGCGTCGATCAGTTCGACGCTTGCTGGCCCGGGACGGCGGCGGGCTGCGAGTCGAGCGTGGCCGCGGCCTGTTGCGAGACGCGCGTCCAGTCGCGCGCATATTGCGCGCGCAGGCGTGCCGCGCTGCCGGGCAGCCAGTCGCGCCATCCCGCTTCCGGATCCAGGCGAGCGGGATCGAGTCCGGCGAGGACCTCGCGCAAGCCGCCGCGCAACGCGAGCTGGCGATCGCGCAACTCGCCGAAGGCGTCGCGCAGCCGATCGCGCGAGGCGCTCGCGGCGGATGCCGATAGCAACAGGCGCAAGGCGGTTTCGACATCGCCGCAGTCTCGCAGCGGATCGGCGCCGTCGAGTTCCGGCCCGGTCGCCGCGCCGGGCATGTGGCCAGTGCGCAGCGCCGCCATCGCGCCGCCCACCGCATCGCGCAGCAAGGCGCCGGCCAGGCGCGCGACGTCGGCCGCGTTCCGGCCCGCCAGCGATGCCGCGTCGATGCCGAGGCCGTCGCAGAGCGCGACGAGCAGTATGTCGTGCGCGGCGGGGTGGATGGGTTCAGCGTGGCGGGTGGTGGCGGTGTCGGCTGATTCGAGCAGTCCCGCCTGCATGGATGGGGCTACCTGCGTGATCGAAGACGCTTGTTGCAGGGTCGGAGCCGCTTGCGTGGCTTGCGTGGCTTGCGTGGCTTGCGTGGCTTGCGTGGCTTGCGTGGCTTGCGTGGCTTGCGTGGCTTGCGTGGCTTGCGTGGCTTGCGTGGCTTGCGTGGCTTGCGGGGCTTGCGGGGCTTGCGTGGCTTGCGTGGCTTGCGTGGCTTGCGGGGCTTGCGGGGCTTGCGGGGCTTGCGGGGCTTGCGGGGCCGCGATCACCGGGAGCCGCACCATGGTCGGCGTATCCGGCAACTCGTCGACTGCATCCACCGCGCCGCTTTCACCCCGCGCCGCCTGCGCCTGGTCCGCCGCGCGCAACTGCGTCACCGCATCGACGAGATCGGCCGCCTCGGGCCGCGCCGCCTCGCGCTCCGGCACGCGCACCATGGTCGGCGCATCGACCTCTTCCTCCTCCTCGCGTCCCGCCAGCGCCGCGAACACCGTCGCGTCCTCGCCGTGGCTCGCGCCCTCGATCTCGATCACGATCCGATAGACGTCGATTGTCAGCGTATCGCCGTCATGCAGCACCACCTCGCGCGAGACGCCCGGGATCCGGCCGTTCACGAGGGTCGGGTTGCTGCCCGAATCGGTCAGCAGGTAATGGCCGTCGCGCCAGTCGATGCGCGCCTGCAGGCGCGAGATGGCGCGTCGCGTATCGGCCAGCACCACGCTGCAGTCGGTGCCGCGGCCGAGGGTGGCGCCGGCGCCGTCCACCACGATGCGGCGCGAGCCGGTGGCGTCGTGGACGGACAAGGTCAGGCTGGGAACGGCGGACATGCGGGTTTCCTCGCGAGTGCAGGGGCGGGCCATGGACAGCCGGGCGCGGCCGGCAGGCGGAAGACGGCCGCTCGTCGATCACAACACCCGAGGCCCGCGATTTATTCCCGCCGTCTCATGCGCCCGCTGCGAGGCCGCCGCCGCGACTCACGGCGCGTCGTCGCCCTCGGGCAGCGGCGAGTGCCGCGGCGGCATCGCCAGCAGCGGATGCAGCGAGTCGGCATCGAGCGGCCGAGGCGCCTCGCCGCGCGGGCCCTCTTCCTCCACGCGCTGCATCGAGGGCCGCCGGACCGGCGCGGGCAGCGCGCCCGAGCCCGGCGAGAAACCGCCCCAGTTACCGAAGGACGGAGGCGGCGCCTCGAACGGCAGATCGGTGCCGGGCGCGTCGTGCGCTACCGGCGCCGGCCGGGTTCCGCC
Organism: Burkholderia sp. Cy-637; assembly: GCF_011753175.1. Taxonomy (NCBI): domain Bacteria; kingdom Pseudomonadati; phylum Pseudomonadota; class Betaproteobacteria; order Burkholderiales; family Burkholderiaceae; genus Burkholderia; species Burkholderia sp. Cy-637. Next base: position 4,643 of record NZ_VWWC01000247.1, read on the forward strand.
CGGCGCCAGGCCGGGCAAGGCGCCGCCGCCGATCGCGCCGCGCCGTCCCGGCGGCGCAGGCAGCGGCGGCAAGGGCGCCACATGGGGCTGCGAGTGCCGCCGCCCGCCGAGCTGCCCCGCCATCTGCTCGGGCCGCAGGCCGTGGCCCTCGACCGCCGAGGCGCGCCGCGAACCCATCGGCGTGGACGAGCCGCTGCCCGAACCGGGTATCGACGGGCGCCGCGTGCCTTCCTCGCCCTCCCAGCCCGGCTTGGCCGCGTAGCCCATTTCCTTGTTGAAGGCGTTCAGCTCGGCCGGTGTGCGGATCAGGCGCCACTCGCCGCGCACGCAGGCCGCCACCGGCAGCGACGCGGCCGCCACGCGCGGGTCGATCGGCTTGTCCGGCTCGTGGTTGCGCATATGCGCGACGTAGTTGTACTGCGAGCCGTGCTGGACCACCGCCTGCCGCGCATCGCCGAACGGCCGCCCCTGGTCGACGGCGCCGACCGCGCAATTGAGCGCGGCCACCGTGCGCAGCTCCTCGCCCTGCGCCTGCGGCCCGCGATTGCCGGCCAGGTTGATGGTGTGCAACGTGTCGTAGTCGCCGGTGTACATGCCCTTCACGTAATCGGGCACCTGGTGCAGGGCCACCAGGTCGGGGCCGGGATTGTCGACATGGATCGGCAGGTAATGGTGCTTGCCCTGCTCGTCGGCCACCAGCGGCAGCTCGGCCATGCCGGGATGCCTGCGATCGACATAGACGCCATCGAGACGGCCGTTCGTGTAGTGCCCGACGAAGCCGTCCAGGTCGTGCTGGCGCATCACGCTCATGCGCGCCTCCACATCCTCGCTCTCGATGGCCGCGAAGGTGCCGGGCTTGATCGACTTGTGCAGCAGGTCGTGCGGCTTGGGCAGCGCGCCTTGCTTCAGCCGCTTCAGGGTCTCGGCGCCGGCGGGACGAAAGCTGACGGCGGTGCCGGTCAGGCGCGTCGCCACGCCGAGCGCCTTCAGGTGCTCGGGGCGCACGTAGCTGGCGGCGATCTCCGCCTCGAGCGGCGTGAGCGGCTGCTCGCTCGCGGCTCGGGCGCTCTGCTCGATCTGCTTCTTCATCGGCTCGGACAGCGCGGCCAGTTGCGGCTGCGACGCGCGCCGCAACGAGCCGGTCGAGTCGCGCTTGTCGCCCGCGCCCTGCGCGGAGGAGCGTCGCCGCGCGTTCAGCGTGCCGTCGCCGAGGCTGCCCTGGCGCGTCGGCTGGCCGGCGGACGGGCCCGGCGCCGGCAGCGTCTCGTGCGCGGCGGAAAAGGGATTGGCGAAGCTGGGCGGCTGGGCGGGACCGGCGAGAGGCTTGGGCATGGATCGAAAGCGGACGAACGCAGCAGGACGGGACGCGGCGATGCACGAGGGCATCGCCATGCGGCCCGCCGATTGTCCGCGCGCGCCGGCAGGCGCGTGTATCGGATCGGAATCCCGTGTCCGGAATGCGAAGCGCGAACGCACGAGTGGGCCGCGGGCGGGCATCGCCGCCAGGCGCGGCGGCTGGACCCTCGGCCCTTCGCGCTACACGCTGTCGAAACGCGCCATCAGGGCCGTCATCTGCGTTCCGTCGGGCTCGGCGAGGTCGTCGAGCACCGAGAAGTGCGTGGCCCCCGCCACCGGCAGGTAGGCCACCGGCTGGCCCGCCGCGCGGCAGGCCTCGGCATATTCGCGCGAATGCCGGACCAGCTCGGGCAGCTCGGCCGCGCCGACCGCCACCGTCAGCGGCGCACCCGCGCCGATCCGGCGCAACGGGCTGTAGCTGTCGACCTCGGCCTCGCTCAACTGCAGCCGCTCGTTGAGGCGGCCGAGGCGGATCGGCTCGAGCTCGACCAGCGCGCTGATCGGCATCGCATGCTGCACCGAGGGGTGCGCGCGATGCACCGCCGTCAGGTGGCCGCCGGCCGAATGCCCGCTCAGGCACAGCGCGCGCTCGCGCGTGGCCGGCTCGGCGGCGAGGTGGTCGAGCAGCGCGCCGATCTCGCCGACGATGCGCGCCATGCCGGCCCCGGGCGCGAGCGTGTACTCGGCCAGCACCACGTCGAAGCCATGCGCGAGCGGGCCGGCCGCGACATAGGCGAAATCCTCCTTGTCGCATTTCTGCCAGTAGCCGCCGTGGATGAACACGAACAGCGGCGCGCCCTGGTGGCCGCAGGCGAGATAGTCGTAGCGCTGCCGCGGCGCGGGGCCGTAATGCAGGTCGCGCTCGCTGGCGCCCTGCCCGGCCAGCCGCGCGTAGAGCGCCGCGCTGCGCGCGCGCATGGCGGCGTAGACGGCGGGGAAGTCGTCGACGGCGCCGGGGTTGTCGTAGGCCACGTCGAGCTGGGCGCGCGTCATGCCGCGATAGACGGATTTCATGCGTTCTCCGGGGCGCGGGGGCGTCAGCGGGCGGGGCCGTCGCGCAGCACCGCGCGGATCGCCTCGTCGAAACGCGTGCGCCGGCCGATGCCGAGCGCTTCCAGCCGCGACGAGTCGAGATGGCAGTCGCGCGGGCGCGGCGTGGCGTCCTTCGGCTCGGCCACGGCGATCAGGCGCGGCACGATGCCGAGCGCGGCGGCGATGCGCGTGGCGATCTCGTGCTTGTTCATCGGCTCGTCGCCCGACCATTGGCAGAGCCCCGTCACGGCGGCGCCCGCGGCATGGCGCTCGGCGAGCTGCACGATCACCTCGGCGACGTCGGGCGTCCAGGTGGGATAGCGGGTGGCCCAGGCATCCATCTCGACGGGCGCGGCGCCGTCGCGCGACGAGGCGACGATGGCCGGCACCAGGCTGGTGACGGCCGAATCGGCCCAGTCGATCACCGGCCCGTAGAGCAGCGGCAGGCGCAGCGCGCAGGCACGCGAGGACGCGGCCAGCAACGCGGCCTCGCCGTCGGCCTTGCCGCGGCCATAGGCGTTGAGCGGCGACGGCACATCGGTTTCGCGATAGGGCGGCGCGCTGCCGTCGAACACGTAGTCGGTCGACATGGCCAGCGTCCAGGCGCCGATTGCCTCGGCGCGCGCGGCGATCGCGGCCGGCGCGTCGACGTTGAGCGCGCGCGCCGCGGCG
>NZ_VWWC01000248.1:0-7568 GCF_011753175.1 Burkholderia sp. Cy-637
CCCGTCGTGCGGCCAGTGCGGCCAGCGCGGCGCAGGCCGCGCAAACCGCCGCGGCCGCCGCGTCTGCCCCTGCCGCATCGAGCCCCGCGCCCGCCGACGATCCCGAAGCGAAGAAACGCGCGATCATCGCGGCGGCGCTGGAGCGCGCGCGCAAGAAGAAGGAAGAACTGGCCGCCAGCGGCGAGGCGCCGAAGAACACCGAGAACGTCAGCCCCGCCGTGCAGGCGCAGATCGACGCGGCCGAGGCGCGCCGCCGGCGCATCGAGCAGGAACGCCGCGCGGCCGAACAGGCCGAACAGGCCGCGCAGGCCGATGGCGAGCCGCCGGGCGCCGGCGATCGACCCGCCGACGAATCGAAGAGCCAACCCGGCGACGATTCGCCGACCCAACCGCCACGCAACGCATGAACGCCACCAAACGACGCGCGATCTACGAAACGCTGCGCAGCCTCAATCCGCACCCGACCACCGAGCTCGAATACAGCACGCCGTTCGAGCTGCTGATCGCGGTGATGCTGTCGGCGCAGGCCACCGACGTGTCGGTCAACAAGGCGATGCGGCGCATGTTCCCGGTGGCGAACACGCCCAGCCAGGTGCTCGCGCTCGGCGAGGCCGGCGTGACCGACTACATCAAGACCATCGGGCTCTACAAGACCAAGGCGAAGAACGTGGTCGCGACCTGCCGGATCCTGCTGGAACAGCACGAAGGCGAGGTGCCAGCCGATCGCGAGGCGCTCGAGGCGCTGCCCGGGGTCGGTCGCAAGACCGCGAACGTGGTGCTCAATACCGCCTTCGGCCATCCGACCATTGCCGTCGACACGCATATCTTCCGCGTCGCCAATCGCACCGGACTCGCGCCGGGCAAGGACGTGCGCGCGGTGGAGATCGCGCTGGAGAAATTCACGCCGGCGGAATTCCTGCAGGACGCGCATCACTGGCTGATCCTGCACGGCCGCTACGTCTGCAAGGCGCGCCGGCCCGAATGCTGGCATTGCGCGATCGAACCGCTCTGCGATTTCAAGCCCAAGACGCCGGCGCCGCTCGAATGAGACCGGCGCGGTGCGCGCCCGCCGGGCACCGCGTCGTCAAGTCTGCATCACGCCGGTCCGACCTCGCCGCACCCCGCGCCGATTGATTCGCACTGCGATGCGTTGCGCGGCATCGTTCAAGAATCCGCCCGCCTCGCGGATCAGGCATTCGCGGTGGCGGTCGCCGCGTCGTCAGCCTTGCCGCCCGCCTTCACCAGCCACAGCACGGCCACCAGGATCGCCACGCCGCCCGCCCATTGCATCGGCGACAAGGCCTCGCCGAACAGCAGCGCGGCCAGCGCCACCGTGACCACCGGCTCCAGCGTCGAGAGCATGGCGGTGCGCGCCGCGCCCAGCAGCGACAGCCCGGCGAAGAAGGCCAGCATCGCGCCGACCGTCGACACCAGGGCGATGGCCACCAGCGCGAGCCAGCCCGAACCCGCCTGCGGCCATTGCGGCGCGACGCCGAAGGCAGCCCAGCGCGCCAGGGCGATCAGCGTGAACATCAGCGTGGCGGCGATGCAGATGATCGCGGTGGTCGCGAGCGGGTCCACGCCGCGCGTGGCGCGCGTGCCGGCCACGATGTAGAGCGAATAGATCACGGCCGCCGCCAGCGACAGCGCGATGCCGAGCGGCTCGCCATGCCCGCCGCCCACCATCAGCGCCGAGCCGGCCACGCACAGCACCAGGGCCATCGCCTTGACGCGGGTCAGCCGCTCGCCGAGCCACCAGGCCGCGAGCAGGGTCACGAAGGCCGGGTACAGGTAGAGCAGCAGCGCCACCAGGCTGGCCTGCGCATGCTGCAGCGCGGTGAAATAGCAGAACGACTGGCCGACGTAGCCGAGCGCGCCCATCGCGGCGATGCGCACTCGCGCGCGTGCGCCGGGCCAGGCCACGCCGCGCCGCCACGCGATCAGCGCCAGCAGCGCGCCGCCGAGGCCGAAGCGCACGATCAGCAGCCCCAGCACGTCGACGCCGGCCGCGTAGGCGTAGCGGCCGAAGATCGCCATCGCGCCGAACGCGACGGCGGACAGCGCGACGAACAGGGCGCCGCGAACGGCGGCGGACGACGGGGCCTGGGCAAGGGCGGTGACCATGGATGGGCCTGGGCGAACGAAATGAGGGGAAGCCGCGGCAGCGCAACGGCAAGCGATCGATTCTAGCGAGCGCGCTCGCGCCCCGATAGTCGGGAACAATGCCGATCCACGCGGCAGGCACCTGCCCGGCCCCGCCCGCGGCCTGCCCCGCCCGGAGGCAGCCTCCCGCCGGCCGGCGTAGAATGGCCGCTTCCGCAGCACGCCGCCGCGCCCCAACGTCCCCCGAATCATGTTCAACCCGAGCCGCGACGAAGTCCGTCGCTTCTTCATCGACGCCCGCCGCAAGCAGCGCAAGGGCGAGATCCTCACGCCGCTGGAAGCGATCGCCGCCGACTGGATCGTCGAGCATCCCGAATACCACGCCGAGCTCGACGAGGGCGAAGGCGCCGCCTCGCGCGAGTATTCGCCGGAGGCGGGCCGCACCAACCCGTTCCTGCACCTGTCGATGCACCTGGCGATCAGCGAGCAGTTGTCGATCGACCAGCCGCCGGGCATTCGCGCCGCGCACGAGAAGCTGGCCGCGCGGCTGCCCTCGGCGCACGACGCGCAGCACGCGATCATGGACTGCCTGGGCGAGACGATCTGGGAAGCGCAGCGCACCAATACGCCGCCCGACACCGACGCCTACCTGCAACGAATCCTGCGCCGCGCCTCGCGCGACTGAGGCCGGCGGGCACCGGCGCGGCCCTGCGCACGGCGCCGGCGCCAGGCTCCACGCAAAAAAATGCCCCGCCAAAGCGGGGCATGCCGCGCGCGCCCTGCCCGCGGCTCTCGACGACGCGGACGCGAGGCGCCCGCTCAGGCCGTCACTTCTTGAACACCAGGCTGCCCGGCAGCGACTCCAGGTAGGCGGCGATGTCCTGCATGTCGCTGACCGACAGGCTCTGCACCTGGGCGCGCATGATGGCGTTGTCGCGCCCCAGCAGCGGGTTGTCGAGCCCCATCTGGTACTGGCGCATGGCCCAGACCAGGTAGTCGGAGCGCTGGCCCGCCAGGCGCGGGTACTCGGCGTTGATCGGATTGTCGAACTTGGTGCCGTGGCACGCGGCGCAGTTGTGCGATTCGACCAGCTGCTTGCCCCGCGCCGCGTCGGCCGCGTGCGCGGCGCCCGTCGCGAAACAGGCGGCCAGCGCGAACGCCGCCGCAATGCGCAATGCCGGTTGATGCTTGTTCATGAGGGCTCCTGTCCTGCTGAGCAAACGCCAGCGCGGGCTTTACTTGTAGGGATTGATCTTCGAATCGGGCTTCTGGGAGGCGTAGTACGCGGCGAGGTCCGCGATGTCCTGGTCGCTCAGCGAGGCGGCGATCGCGTTCATCGACGCGAAATGCCGGTCCTTCTTGCGATACGCCTTGAGCGCGTTTTCCAGGTATTGCTGATTCTGTCCGCCGAGCAGCGGTACCCGGTACACCTCCGGATACGCCGTGCGGTAATCTTCGATGCCATGACAGCCGATGCACATCGCAGCCTTGCTGGCCCCGTCCTTCGGGTTGCCCGCCGCCCCAGCCGCCTGCGATGCGGTGGCCAGAAGCGCCATGAGCGCCGCGGCCACGACCTGTTTGCCGACGAAATTGTTCATAGCTTGTACCTAGCTTGAGGGGAAAACCTGTCGCCCGGTAAGGCAACGGACCGCGTCATTTTGCTTATAGGTGAGACACGCAGGCCGAAAGTCGGCCCGATTGTACCGCGCTGCCGACGACGCAGTCCACCCGCGCCGGCCCTGCCCCGCGACGGCCCCGGGACACCCCTCGAAGGCCCGCCGGAGGCCGCCGCCGCAGCGCCCGCTACAGTACCAAGCGATGCGCCGACGCAACAGCGCCTTTGACTTATACTGGGATTTTTCGCCGGGAAACAAGCCGCCATGCGCTTCGAAGGTTCCTCGCAATACGTCGCCACCGACGATCTGAAGCTCGCCGTCAACGCCGCGCTGACGCTGCAGCGCCCGCTGCTGGTGAAGGGCGAGCCCGGCACCGGCAAGACCATGCTGGCCGAGGAAGTGGCCGCCGCGCTCGGCATGCCGCTGCTGCAGTGGCACATCAAGTCGACCACCAAGGCGCAGCAGGGTCTCTACGAATACGACGCGGTCTCGCGGCTGCGCGATTCCCAGCTCGGCGACGAGCGCGTCAAGGAGATCGCCAACTACATCGTGCGCGGCTTGCTGTGGCAGGCCTTCGAGGCCGACGAGCCCTGCGTGCTGCTGATCGACGAGATCGACAAGGCCGACATCGAATTCCCCAACGACCTGCTGCGCGAGCTCGACCGCATGGAGTTCCATGTGTATGAAACGCGCCAGTTGGTGAAGGCGAGGCACCGGCCGCTGGTGATCATCACCTCGAACAACGAGAAGGAGCTGCCGGACGCCTTCCTGCGCCGCTGCTTCTTCCACTACATCCAGTTCCCCGATCCCTCCACGATGCAGCGCATCATCGAGGTCCACTACCCCGGCATCAAGCAGGCGCTGGTGCGCACCGCGCTCGAGAGCTTCTTCGAGCTGCGCGGCGTGTCGGGGCTCAAGAAGAAACCTTCGACCTCCGAACTGCTCGACTGGCTCAAGCTGCTGCTGGCCGAGGACATCCCGCCCGAGGCGCTGCGCTCGACCGACCACAAGCTGGTGGTGCCGCCGCTGGCCGGCGCGCTGCTCAAGAACGAGCAGGATCTGAGCCTGTTCGAGCGGCTGGTGCAGATGAACCGCCACAACCGCTGAACCCGCCGCCCTCGATCACCCGCCCTTGATCACCCGCCCTTGATCCCCCGCCCTTGATCCCCATGTCCCGCGCGCCCCGTCCCGTTTCCTGCCGCCTTGCCGGTTCGCCCGGCCGGGCGCCGGCGTGCGCGGCCGAACCCGGAGCGCGCCGATGCTGATCGACTTCTTCTATTCGCTGCGCGCGGCCAAGCTGCCGGTCTCGGTCAAGGAATACCTGATGCTGCTCGACGCGCTGCGCCAGGAGGTGATCCCGCCGTCGATCGACGCCTTCTACTACCTCGCGCGCATGACCCTGGTGAAGGACGAGCAGTATTTCGACCGCTTCGACCAGGCCTTCGGCCGCTACTTCCACGGCGTCGCGGCGCTGCCGGCCGAGGCCTTCGAGATCCCGGCCGACTGGCTCGAGAAGAAGCTGCAGCGCGAACTGACGGCCGAGGAAAAGGCGCAGATCGAGGCGCTCGGCGGCCTGGACAAGCTGATGGAGCGGCTGCGCGAGCTGTTCGACGAACAGCAGGCGCGCCACGAAGGCGGCAACAAGTGGATCGGCACCGGCGGCACCTCGCCGTTCGGCCATGGCGGCTACAACCCTGAAGGGATCCGCATCGGCGGGCCGTCCAACGGCAACCGCACCGCGCTGAAGGTCTGGGAGGCGCGCGCCTATCGCGACTACGACGATTCGGTCGAGCTCGGCACCCGCAACATCAAGGTCGCGCTGCGCCGGCTGCGCCGCTTCGCGCGCGAGGGCGCGGCCGACCAGCTCGACCTGCCCGGCACCATCCGCAGCACGGCCGCCAATGCCGGCTGGCTCGACCTGCGCATGGTGCCCGAGCGGCACAACAGGGTGAAGGTGCTGATGCTGCTCGACGTGGGCGGCTCGATGGACGACCACATCGCGCGCACCGAGGAGCTGTTCTCGGCGGCCAAGGCGGAGTTCAAGCACCTGGAGTTCTACTATTTCCACAACTGCGTCTACGACTACCTGTGGAAGAACAACCGGCGTCGCCACGCCGAGCGCACGCCCACCTGGGACGTGATCCACAAGTTCAGCGCCGACTACAAGCTGATCTTCGTGGGCGACGCCACCATGAGCCCCTATGAAGTCGCCCAGCCCGGCGGCTCGGTCGAATACAACAATCCCGAGGCCGGCTCCGTGTGGCTGCGCCGGCTCGCCGACCAGTTCCCCAACCATGCCTGGCTCAATCCCGAGCCCGAGCGACTATGGGAATACCGGCAGTCGATCGCGATCATTCGCGACCTGCTGGGCGCGCGCATGTACCCGCTCACGCTGGCCGGCCTGGAAGCCGCGATGCGGCAGCTGAGCAAGTAGCGCCCCCGCCGGCTTCGCCGCCGCCCCGTTTCGCCCCAACCCGCTGTATCCTCCCCGCGCCGCCGGATCGCCCGTCGCGTTCCGCGCGGCGCGTGAACCGTCTTCCCTCCCCGCTCGGAGCCTTCGCAACATGAATCCGTCCCCAGCGCCCGGCACGCCGCCGGCCGCCTCCGCCCCGCGCTTCTTCGCGGATACCTCGCTGTCGGCGCTGGTCGCCGGCTTCGTCGCGATGATGACCGGCTATACCAGCTCGCTGGTGCTGATGTTCCAGGCCGGCCGCGCCGCCCACCTGAGCGACGCGCAGATCTCGTCCTGGATCTGGGCGCTGTCGATCGGCATGGGCGTGACCACGGTGGGCCTGTCGCTGCGCTATCGCGCGCCGGTGGTGGTGGCCTGGTCGACGCCGGGCGCCGCGCTGCTGGTGGCCTCGCTGCCCGGCGTGCCCTACCCGTACGCGATCGGCGCCTTCGTGGTGTGCGCGCTGCTGCTCACCGCGGTCGGCCTGAGCGGCCTGTTCGATGCGCTGATGCGGCGGATCCCGGCCGGCATCGCCTCGGCCCTGCTGGCCGGCATCCTGTTCGAGATCGGCATCGAGATCTTCCGCGCCGCGCAGTTCCAGACCGCGCTGGTGATCGTCATGTTCCTCACCTACCTGGTGGTCAAGCGGCTCGCGCCGCGCTACGCGATCGTCACCACCCTGGCGGCCGGCACGGCCATGTCCGGCGCGCTGGGCCTGCTCGACTTCAGCCGCTTCCAGATCGCCCTGGCGCATCCGGTGCTCACCGTGCCGGCCTTCTCGCTGTCGGCGATCGTCAGCATCGGGATCCCGCTGTTCGTGGTCGCGATGGCCTCGCAGAACGTGCCCGGCATCGCCGTGCTGCGCGCCGACGGCTACGCGACGCCCTCCTCGCCGCTGATCGCCACCACCGGCATCGCCTCGCTGGCGCTGGCGCCGTTCGGCTCGCACGGCATCAACCTGGCCGCCATCACGGCCGCCATCTGCACCGGCCCCGAGGCCCACGAGGATCGCGCGCGGCGTTACCCGGCCGCGGTCTGGTGCGGCCTGTTCTACCTGGTGGCGGGCGTGTTCGGCGCCACCATCGCGGCGCTGTTCGATGCGCTGCCCAAGGCGCTGGTGGTCTCGGTGGCGGCGCTGGCGCTGTTCGGCTCGATCATGAGCGGCCTGGCCAACGCGATGCAGGACCTGCGCCAGCGCGAGGCGGCCCTGGTCACCTTCATGGTGACCGCCTCGGGGCTGACCCTGCTGTCGATCGGCTCGGCCTTCTGGGGCCTGGTGGCCGGCGTGATCACGCAACTGATCCTGAACGCGCGGCGCGAACCCGGCGCCTGATGCCACCCGGGCCACCCGGGCCACCCGGGCCGCCCGAAGCGCGCGCGGCCGGCCGAGCGGCGCC
>NZ_VWWC01000249.1:0-7412 GCF_011753175.1 Burkholderia sp. Cy-637
CACGCCGGCATCGGCCGCGGCACCCACGGCGGCCGCCACGCCGCCGGCCGCGCTGCCGCGGCAGGCGCCGCGCATCGACTTGGCGAGCTTCGCGCCGAAGCGCTTCGCCCTGCACTTCGGCACGCTCAAGCTGATCAAGCGCAACTGGGAGAACGTGATCGTCGGCGCCTCGCATGTCGACGATCTCTGGCAGGCCAACGTGGCCTCGAACCAGGTTTCGGGCTACCTGTCCTGGTCGCCGCACGGCGACGCCGGCGCGGGCCAGGCCGGCGCCCCGGGCGGCGCGGGCGTGCTGAACGCGCGCCTGGCCAAGCTGGTGGTGCCCGACAGCGCCGACCACGACCTGGTGGGCGGCGCCATGACCATGCCGACCGATCGCGCGATGCCCGCCATCGACCTGGTGGTCGACCAGGTGGTGGCGCGCGGCCACGACATCGGCCGGCTGCAGGTCAATGCGCACAACTTCGAGGAAAACGGCGTGCCGGTCTGGCAGCTCGACAAGCTCGAGCTGGCCAACCCGGCCGCCAAGCTGACCGCCACCGCCAACTGGCGCACCTCGAAGCGCGCGCTGGCGCGCGGCGCCGACGAGGACGACGCGCCGCGCCGCACGGTGTTCGACTTCAAGCTGGCGGTCGACGACGCCGGCGCCCTGCTCGACCGGGTCGGGTTGCCGCGCACGATCGCCAACGGCAAGGGGACGCTGGCGGGCAAGGTCGGCTGGCGCGGCGGCCCGACCGCGATCGACTACCCGAGCCTGGGCGGCCAGCTCTCGCTCGATCTCGAGCACGGCCAGATCCTCAAGGTCGACCCGGGCGCGGCCAAGCTGCTCGGCGTGCTGAGCCTGCAGGGGCTGGCGCGCTTCCTGACGCTCGACTTCCGCGACGTGATCGGCAAGGGCCTGCCCTTCGAGACCATCCAGGGCACCAGCAAGATCACCAACGGCATCGCCACCACCGACGACTTCCACATGATCACCGCCCCGGCGCGCGTGACCGTGAAGGGCAAGGTCGACCTCGCCCACGAAACCCAGGACCTGCACGCGCACATCGCGCCCAAGGTCAGCGCCAGCGCCGCGGCGATCGGCGCGGCGGTGATCAACCCGCTGCTCGGCCTGGGCGTGCTGGCCGCCAACCTGGCGCTGTCGCAGACGCTCTCGCACGCCTTCGCGTTCGACTACGCGATCACCGGCTCCTGGGCGCATCCGCGGATTCAGCGGGTCGGGGGCGATCGCGGTAAGATGGACCGCACGCCCGCCGACGCGGACGCGGCCCGCCCCTGATGCGGCACGCGCCCGACCCGAGCCTGCGGCGGGACGCACCCTTATTTCATTGCGACATTCACCGATGACCGACCGAACCGATCGCCCGGCGCAGTTGACGGTCGCCGCGCTGCAGATGGTCAGCACGCCCGACGTGGTGCGCAACCTCGACGAGGCCGGCCGCCTGATCGCCGAGGCCGCGGCCGGCGGCGCGCAGCTGGTGCTGCTGCCCGAATATTTCTGCTTCATGGGCCGTCGCGACACCGACAAGCTGGCGATCGCCGAGCCCTACCAGGACGGCCCGATCCAGCGTTTCCTGGGCGACGCCGCGCGGCATCACGGGGTCTGGGTGATCGGCGGCACGCTGCCGCTGGCCGCGCCCGAACCCTCCCGCGTGCTGAACACCACCCTGGTGTTCGATCCCGAGGGCCGCGAGGCGGCGCGCTACGACAAGATCCACCTGTTCAATTTCGAGAAGGGCGAGGAATCCTTCGACGAGGCGCGCACCATCCGCCCCGGCGAAACGGTCCAGGCCTTCGAGGCGCCGTTCGGGCGGGTCGGCCTGTCGGTCTGCTACGATCTGCGCTTTCCGGAGCTGTACCGCCGGCTCGGCGACTGCGCGCTGATGGTGGTGCCCTCGGCCTTCACCTACACCACCGGCCGCGCGCACTGGGAAACCCTGCTGCGCGCGCGGGCCGTCGAGAACCAGTGTTACGTGCTGGCCGCCGCGCAGGGCGGCACGCACGAGAACGGCCGCCGTACCTGGGGCCACAGCATGCTGATCGATCCGTGGGGCGAGATCCTCGCCGTGCGCGACGAGGGCCCGGGCGTGGTGGCCGGCGCGCTCGACCCGGCCCGGATCGCCGAGGTGCGCCAGAGCCTGCCGGCCTGGCGGCATCGCGTGCTGGGCTGACGCCGCCCGCGCCCCGAATTCGAGAACTCCCCCGAGACACCCGTTAAGAACCCCGATACCGCATGAACATCATCGAACCCGGCATCCGCAATCTCGCCCTCGCCAAGGACATCCTGCTCACGCCCTACGGGCTCGACGAGTCCCTGCTCACGCGCACGCTCGCCGACATCTTCACGCATCGCGTCGACTATGCGGACCTGTACTTCCAGGCCACCCGCAGCGAGGCCTGGAGCCTGGAGGAAGGGATCGTCAAGTCGGGCAGCTTCAGCATCGACCAGGGCGTGGGCGTGCGCGCCGTGGCGGGAGATCGCACCGCCTTCGCCTATTCGGACGACCTCTCGCCCGAGGCGATCCGCCAGGCGGCCAGCGCCACCAAGGCGATCGCCGCGGCCGGCGGCGGGCGCCGCAAGATCCAGGTGGCCTCGTCGCTGACCGGCGTGTCGGGCCGCGACCTCTACCTGCCGTCCGATCCGCTCGCCTCGCTCGACGCGACCGCCAAGGTCAAGCTGCTGGAGCGCATCGAGCAGATGGCGCGCGGTCGCGACCCGCGCATCACCCAGGTGATGGCGGGCCTGGCCGGCGAATACGACGTGGTGCTGGTGGCGCGCAGCGACGGCGCGCTGGCCGCCGACATCCGCCCGCTGGTGCGCGTCTCGGTGACGGTGATCGCCGAGCAGAACGGCCGCCGCGAGATCGGCTCGGGCGGCGGCGGCGGGCGCTTCGACTACGGCTACTTCAGCGACGAGGTGCTCTCGAAGTACGTCGACGACGCGGTGCACGCGGCGCTGGTCAACCTCGACGCGCGCCCGGCCCCGGCCGGCGCGATGACGGTGGTGCTCGGCTCGGGCTGGCCCGGCGTGCTGCTGCACGAGGCGATCGGCCATGGCCTGGAGGGCGACTTCAACCGCAAGGGCTCGTCGGCCTTCGCCGGCCGCATCGGCGAGCAGGTGGCCGCCAAGGGCGTGACCGTGGTCGACGACGGCACCCTGCCGAACCGCCGCGGCTCGCTGAACATCGACGACGAGGGCAACCCGACCCAGTGCACCACGCTGATCGAGGACGGGATCCTGAAGGGCTATATCCAGGACACGCTGAACGCGCGCCTGATGAAGATGCCGGTGACCGGCAACGCGCGCCGCGAATCCTACGCGGCGCTGCCGATGCCGCGCATGACCAACACCTACATGCTCAACGGCGACAAGGACCCGCAGGAAATCATCGCCTCGGTCAAGAACGGCCTGTACGCGGTGAACTTCGGCGGCGGCCAGGTCGACATCACCAACGGCAAGTTCGTGTTCTCGGCCTCCGAGGCCTACATGATCGAGAACGGCAAGGTCACCTACCCGGTCAAGGGCGCCACGCTGATCGGCAGCGGCCCGGAATCGCTCAAGTACGTCAGCATGATCGGCAACGACATGAAGCTCGATTCGGGCGTCGGCGTGTGCGGCAAGGAGGGTCAGAGCGTGCCGGTCGGAGTCGGCCAGCCGACGTTGCGGATCGATTCGATGACGGTCGGCGGCACCGCCTGAATCCGCGGGAAATTTGCGCCGCCTTGCGGATTTTCCGCAACGCGGCGCAGCTTATCCGCAGGAAATCGTGACCGAACGCGGATCATCCGCGTTTTTCATCGTCCCCGCTTGCATTGTCCGTGCCACCCGGGTATAAAGTTTCAATCACTTCCACGACGCAAATCCGCACCGTCATGTCCGCCAAGTTTTACTTTTACTTTTTTTGGTATCTCAGACCGTTGGCGGATCGAGAGGAGTGATGGCGCGCAGAGCGCAAACCGAATTCCCAGAAAACCGCCGGCGAACCCGGCGGTTTTTTTTCGTCCCGCCGGTTCCGCAGTCCGGCTCCCGATGAACCACCGGCCGCCCCAACCACACCGATATCCGCAACGGCCGAACGCACGCCCGAACCGGCGACGCCACACTGGAGAACAAGCATGCCCCCGCACAACACCGACGATGTCCGTATCCGCGAACTGAAGGAACTGACGCCGCCCGCCCACCTGATCCGCGAATTCCCCTGCTCGGAAGCCGTGGCGGAGCTGATCTACTCGACGCGCCGCTCGCTGCACCGGATCCTGCACGGCATGGACGATCGTCTGGTGGTGGTGATCGGCCCCTGCTCGATCCACGATCCCGCGGCGGCCGTCGACTACGCGAAGAAGCTGATCGAGCTGCGCCACCAGCATCGCGACGATCTCGAGATCGTGATGCGCGTCTACTTCGAGAAGCCGCGCACCACGGTGGGCTGGAAGGGCCTCATCAACGATCCGCACCTGGACAACAGCTTCAAGATCAACGAAGGCCTGCGCGCCGCGCGCGAGCTGCTGCTGCAGATCAACGAGCTGGGCCTGCCGGCCGGCACCGAATTCCTCGACATGATCAGCCCGCAGTACATCGCCGACCTGGTCTCGTGGGGCGCGATCGGCGCGCGCACCACCGAATCGCAGGTGCACCGCGAGCTGGCGTCGGGCCTGTCCTGCCCGGTCGGCTTCAAGAACGGCACCGACGGCAACGTCAAGATCGCGGTCGACGCGATCAAGGCCGCCTCGCAGCCTCACCATTTCCTGTCGGTCACCAAGGGCGGCCACTCGGCGATCGTCTCGACCGCCGGCAACGAGGACTGCCACGTGATCCTGCGCGGCGGCAAGGCGCCGAACTACGACGCCGAGAGCGTCAACGTCGCCTGCGGCGATATCGGCAAGGCCGGCCTCGCCGCGCGCCTGATGATCGACGCGAGCCATGCCAACAGCTCGAAGAAGCACGAGAACCAGATTCCCGTGTGCGCCGACATCGGCCGCCAGCTCGCCGCCGGCGACGAGCGCATCGTCGGCGTGATGGTCGAGTCGCACCTGGTGGGCGGCCGCCAGGACCTCACGCCGGGCTGCCCGCTGACCTACGGCCAGAGCATCACCGATGCCTGCATCGGCTGGGACGAGAGCGTCAAGGTGCTCGAAGGCCTCGCCGAGGCGGTGCGCGCGCGGCGCGTGGCACGCGGCAGCGGCAACTGATGCCGCGGCGCGCCGGTGCAGCTTGCCGGCGCGCGGATGAACGAGAATCGCCCGGGCGTGCCATTGGCCGCCCGGGCGATTTTTTTGCCGGCATTGCGGCGCCGGGTTTCAGGCCGGCGGCGCCGCAACCGCCGCGATCACTCGATCGCGCCGGAACCGAAGATCTCCGTGTGGACGCGCTCCGGCGCGACGCCGAGCGCCACCAGCGCATCGCGCTGCGCCGTCATGAAGGCGACCGGGCCGCAGAGATAGTAGTCGGCATCGGGCAGGATCGCCGTGCGCAGCAGCTCCGGCGTGAGCCGGCCTTCGCGATCGTGATCGACGCCGGGCTGGTCGTCCGGGCCCACCAGCTCGTAGACCACCTGGCGCGTCGCGTTCGGATGCCGCGCCACCAGCGCGTTGAGCCAGTCGCGGAACGCGTGGACACGCCCCGAGCGGCAGGCATGCAGGAAGTGGATCCTGCGCTGGCTGCCGGCTTCGCTCAGCGCCGAGGCCATCGACACCATCGGCGTGATGCCGACCCCGCCCGAGATCAGCACCACCGGCGTGCCCGCCTCGCGCGCCAGCGTGAAGTCGCCCATCGGCGCCGTCACCTCGACGATCGCGCCCTCCTCCACCCCCTCGTGCAGCAGCGTCGACACCTTGCCGGCCGGCACCGGCTGGCCGGCGCCCTCGCGCCCGGCCTCGCGCTTGACCGAGATCCGCAGCCACTTGCCGTGCGGCGCGTCGGACAGGCTGTACTGGCGCGGCTGATCCACGCCGAGATCGCCGACATAGCGCTTGACCGTGAGGTACTGGCCCGGCTCGAAACGCGGTGCCGCGCCGCCGTCGGTCGGCTCCAGGTAGAACGAGGTGATCTCGTCGCTCTCGCGCACCTTGCGCGCGACCCGGAACGGCCGGTAGCCGCTCCAGGGCGCGGCCTCGTAGAGCTTCGCCTCGACGCCGGCGAGCACCTGGGCGAGCTGCGCATAGGCCGCCTGCCAGGCCTCGAGCGTGGCCGCATCGACGGCATCGCCCAGCACCTCGACGATCGAGGCCAGCAGATGCTCGCCGACGATCGGGTAATGCTCGGGCCGCACCGACAGGCTCACGTGCTTGTTCGCGATGCGCGACACCGCGCTGCCGAGCGCGCCGAGATTGTCGATATTGGCGGCGTAGGCGTAGACGGCCCTGGCCAGCGCCTCGGGCTGGCTGCCGCCGGCGCGCTGGTGCGTCTGGTTGAACAGGTTCTTCAGTTCGGGGTGGTGGCGGAACATGCGGGCGTAGAAATGCCGCGTGATGGTGCTGCCATGGGCGGCCAGCACCGGGGCGGTCGCCTTGACCCGGGCCATCTGTTCGGCGGTGAGCGTCGTCATCTTCTTCTCCGTGGGGACTCGTTTAAAGATGCGTTTACAATACATCTTTAAGATCGCACGTCGATGTGGACAAATTGACGCACCATTCAAGCCGGTGCAACGGCGGCGGCAGGCCGATCAGCCGGTCGCCGCTTCGGGTTCACTCGGGCCGGCCACGCTCCCAGAGCACGTCGCTGCCGCCCGCCGCGCGGTTCAGCACGCGCGCCAGCACGAACAGCAGGTCGGAAAGCCGGTTCACGTAGCGGCGCGGGGTGGCCGCGACCTCGCCGACGGCGCCGAGCGCGACGATCGAGCGCTCGGCGCGCCGGCAGACGGTGCGGCAGACGTGCGCGAGCGCGGCCGGGCGCGAGCCGCCGGGCAGGATGAACTCCTTGAGCGGCGGCAGTTGCGCGTTGTAGTGCGCCAGCCAGTCGTCCAGCCGCGCCAGGTGCGCATCAGTCATCGCGACGTGCCCCGGAATGCAGAGCTCGCCGCCCAGGTCGAACAGGTCGTGCTGGATCGCCGCCAGCGCGCCGCGGATCTCCTCGGGCAGCGGCTCGGCCAGCAGCACGCCGAGCTGCGAATTCAGCTCGTCGACATCGCCGATCGCGGCGATCCGCGCATCGTCCTTGGCGACCCGGCTGCCGTCGCCCAGGCCCGTGGTGCCGTCGTCGCCGGTGCGGGTCGCGATCTTGCTCAGGCGGTTGCCCATGATGGTGGTCCTCGTCGTGTCGGGCCGCGCGGCACGAGCGTGCGCGGCCACGGATGGTGGCATCGATCCCGGCTCGGGACCGGCGCGACGGCGCGGGCTGCGCCCGGCGCGCCGCCGGGCGGGCTCGGCCGCCATGCCGGGATTATCCCAGCGCGGGCGGCTGGCCGCGCGCCGCC
>NZ_VWWC01000250.1:0-7161 GCF_011753175.1 Burkholderia sp. Cy-637
GGGCTTGCCGCGAATCCGCCGGCGCCCGGCCCCGGCCGCGCCGGCCGCCGCGAAGGTCGCGCCTCAGTCCCCCGAGCCCGGCGCGCGGCGCGGCATGCAGGCCACCGCGATCACCGACAGCGCGAGCCCGGCCATCACGTAATAGGTCGGCGCAAGCGGCGTACCTGTCGCCTTGATCAGCCAGGTGACGATGAACTGCCCGAATCCGCCGAACAGCATCACCGCGACGTTGTAAGCAAGCGACAGCCCGGTGGAGCGGACCTGGGCCGGGAACAGCTCGGCGATCATCGCGCCGAACGGCCCGTAGTAGCCCGACAGGGTGATCGCCAGCAGCCCCTGCACCAGCACCAGCCGGCCCACGCTGGGCGCGGCGTCGAGCCAGAGGAACAGCGGGTAGATCAGCACCAGGGTGGCGACCAGCGACCACAGCGAAAGCGTCTTGCGCCCGATCCGGTCCGACCAGGCGCCGGCCAGCGGCGTGAGCACCGTCAGCAGCAGGCCGCCGACGATCACCGCGTAGAACGATTCGGCATAAGGCAGCTTGAGCTGCTTGACCGCGAAGGTCGGCAGGTAGCTGATCAGCACGTAGATCGTGACGGTCAGCGCGATCACCGAGCCCAGCCCGCAGAGCACCTCGCGACCGTGCTGCGCGAACACCTCGCCGAGCGTGACGCGGCGCGCGCTGGCCTTGCTGGCCAGGAACACCTCCGAGTCGGCCAGGTGGCGGCGCAGGTAATAGCCGATCGGGCCGATCAGCAGGCCCAGCAGGAACGGCACGCGCCAGCCCCAGGCATGCAGCGCCTCGCTCGACAGGCCGTGCGTGACCAGGGTGCCGACCAGCGCGCCCACCAGCAGCGCGGCCGACTGGCTCGACATCTGCCAGCTGCCGTAGAAGCCGCGCCGGCCGCGCGGCGCCGCCTCGATCAGCATCGCGGTGGCGCTGCCGAATTCGCCGCCGGCCGAGAAGCCCTGCAGCAGCCGGCCGAACACGATCAAGAGCGGCGCGCCGATGCCGATCGCCGCGTAGGTGGGCGCGGCCGCGATCACGAAGATGCCGACCGTCATCAGCAGGATCACCAGCGACAGCGCGGCCTTGCGCCCCGCGCGATCGGCGTAGAGGCCGAGCACGATGCCGCCGATCGGCCGCATGAAGAAGGCCACGCCGAAGGTGGCGGTGGTCAGCAGCAGCGAGCCGTATTCGCTGGAACTCGGGAAGAACAGCTCGGCGATCACCACCACCATGAAGCTGAACACCGTGAAGTCGTACCACTCGAGCGCATTGCCGATCACGGCGGCGATCACCGCGCTGCGTCCGGGGCCGGGGCCATTCACGGCCGGTTGGGTCGCCTGCTGCCTTTCGCTTGCCGAGCTCATGCGTCTCCCTCTCCCGCCTGGGGTATGCGCCAAGCGCCGCATGGGCGTGGCGCGGTTGTGGTGCAGCGAGTGTAGGGGAGCGACGAAGCCGATTACAAGCGGCACAAAAAAACCCGGCGGGCGGGCTGCCTGCCGGGTTTCTGCTTCGAGGCCAGGGGCGCGCGCGGCGCCCGGCGCTCAGGCCATCTTGCTGAAGGCGCTGCACCAGCCCTTGGCGGCCACGTCCTTGCCGGGGAAGGCGACGCAGGCGGCGGAAGTCGACCCCTTCTTGCCCTGGTACATCGAGCAGGCCGCGCAATCCTGCCCGGCCGCGTATTTCGGGAACTTGCTCTTGTCGACCTTGGTGGCGTCGGCCTTGTATCCGAGCGCGGCCGCGGTGGGATCGGTCTCGGCCAGCATCGGCGCGGCGAAGGCCTCGCGCGAGGACAGCGCGAGCGCCGATACCGCGCCGACACTGGTGATCAGGAAACTGCGACGGGACGTTTTCATGGGGACGTGCTCCAGCTTCTCTTCATGGGGAATGGCCGCTCTGACGGCGGCACCGGCGAAGCATAACGCCGCCGCCGCGGATCTGCGCTGCCGAATCCCGGAGATAAGGAATCGCCGAAGCCGGGGCGGGCGGCAAGGCGCGCAGCGCCTGCGCGCGCCTTGCCGGCCATCATGCGATGACGATGCGACAGGCTCGCGACGCCGGCGCGCGCACGAGGCCCGGCGTTGTGCGACAGAAGGTCGCGCAACGGCGCGGCAAAGCGGAACCGCGAAGCGGAACGGAAGCCGTTGGCCGAACCTCGCCCTTCGCGCCCGCCGCCTCGTCGATGCCGAACGCGGCCTTCGGGCTCAGAAGCCGATCGGCCGCCGCCTCGGCATGCCCTCGTCGGCGCGGATGTCGCGCGCCTCCACCGCGTCGCGCCCGTCGAGCCGCGCCGCGCCGAACGCATGCAGCAGCGCGCGGCGCATGGTGCGCGGCGGCACCGCCGCCAGCGCGCCCAGCGCGGACTCGCCGAGCAGGTCGGGAAAGCGCCGGCCCCAGGCATGCGCGCCGCGGATCCCGGCATAGATGGCCTGCGCGATGCGCCGCGCGCCGGCCTCGTCGGGCGAGGGGATCTCGTAGACGTTCATGCGGTTGAGGATCGGCTCGGGGATCGAGGACGCGTCGTTGGCCGTCGCAATCCAGATCACGTTGCCGGCATCGATCGGCACCTCGGCGAACTCGTCGACGAAGGCGCTCGCGGTGTCGTGCTCGAGCAGTGCGTAGAGCGCGCCGAGCGGATCGTACTGGGCGTCGTTGCCGGCCTTGTCGATCTCGTCGATGGCGATCACCGGGTTCGAGTAGCTGCCGTGCACCAGCGCGTCGAACACCTTGCCCGGCTTGGCGTTCTTCCATTGCGAGGACGCCCCCGACAGCACCCAGCCGGCGGTCAGCGAACTCATCGGCACGTAGTGGTAGGCGGTGCCGAGCATCTGCGCCAGCGCCTTGGCGAAGTGGGTCTTGCCGATCCCGGGCGCGCCCAGCAGCAGGATCGGCATCAGCTCGAGCCGGTCCTCGGTCTCCAGGCACAGCGCGATCTGCTTGCGCAGGTCCTCCAGCGGCCCCGCGAAATTCGGCAGCGCCTCGGCCAGCGCATCGAAGGCCGGCATGCGCGTGGGCTTCACGCAGAAGCGCAGGTTGCCCGTCTTCAGCATCTTCTCGTAGGTCGCGCGCAGGGCCTCGCTGGCCCCCTCGTTGAGATCGTTCAGCGCGGTCTCGACCCGGTCGAGATCGTACACGCGGCTGAACGAGGCCACCGCCAGTTCCTGCTTCACCATCGCCGTCGTCATCACACACCTCTCGCTTGCCACGCCCGGTCGCCCCGGGCTCGCCGCCGCGCCGGCGCCCAGCTTGCATGCGCCGCGCGGCATCAGACCCCTCGCTGCCAGTGTTGGGCAGACAAAAGCGGCGTGCAAGCCAGCACTCCTCGTGCTCTGCTGCTGATCGCGGCGCGCGCTGCACGGCGCGGCAAGCGCGCGTATCATCGACGATTCACCGTCGCGTGCCGGCCGCCGCCTTGCGCCGCGCCGCCGGCCCCTGCTGCCCCGACAGGAATCGCCGATGACCGAGCTTTCGCTGCCCGATCCGCTTGCCCACCCGCGCCTCGCGCGTCCCGCGCGCCCGCCGCGCGGCCGGAACCCGAATCGCGCGCGCCCGGTCAGACACGCTTTCGGCAGCGCCGCCTTCCCGATCTCCTCGATGCTTCGTTCCTTCGCGTTCAATATCGCGGCCGGCCTTCCGGGCTCGGCCGCGATCCCGTTGCCGCGCCGCCGGCCGGCCGCTCCCGCCCGCATGTCGAACCCGTTGATGCCACTGATGCCGCCGACGCTGCGTGCCGCCCTGCGCGGCGCGCTGCTGGCCGCCTGCCTGGCCTCGGCCCTGGCGCCGCTCGCCGCGCGGGCGCAGGCCTCGACGCCGGCCGCGCCGCAGTCGATCGACTGGGAGATCCGCGTGCTGCACGACGGCCAGACCGTCGACACCTTCCACCAGACCACCACGGTCGGCCAGTCGCGCACCGATACGCACGACTATCCCGTCACGCTGGGCGCGGCCTGCGCCGGCAAGGAAGCCTCGATGGTGGCGGCGGTCAAGCCGCGGCGCTCGCGCACCGTGACGGTCGCGCCGCTCTATGTCGAGGGCGACACGGTCACGCTGCAGATCGACGCGCAGGAAACCCTGGACGACGGCGACGGCTGCTCGCTCGCGCCGCGCCAGATCTCGGCCAGCCACCCGGGCCTGGCGGTCCATGCCGAGAGCTGGACCGACTGGGCGCCGGCCGACAAGAAGGCGCGCCTGCTCTACCAGGTCCGCGCCCACGTGGTGCAGGGCTGATACATGCACGCGCCCCAGGCCCTGCCGTTCGCCGCCCCGCAGGCGGCCCCGAACGAGATCACCGCGGTCAGCTGGAACCTGCACAAGGGCCGCTCGCCGCTCGGCTTCACCGCCTGGAATGCGATGCGCCGCTGGGTCGAATCGACCCACGCCGACATCTACTTCCTGCAGGAGGCGATGGCCAAGCGCATGCCGCGGCCGATGCTGGCCTCGGGCTTCGGCGCGCCGATGGAGGATCCGGTCGACGACATCTGGCATTGCCAGGCCACCGAGATCGCCCGCGCGCTGGATTGGCAGATCGCGCTCGGCCCCAATGTGTTCAAGCCGTCCTGGCGGCACGGCAACGCGATCCTCTCGCCGCATCCGCTCGACCTGGGCGGGCGCTGGGACATCTCCGCGCATCGCTTCGAGCGGCGCGGCCTGCTGGTGGCGCGCGCCACCCTGGCCGGCGCCGCGCCGATCACCCTGCTCTGCGCCCACCTGGCGCTCACGCGCGCCGCGCGGCTGCGCCAGATGACCTGGATCGCGCACTGGATCGAGCATCACGCCCAGGACGGCCCGCTGGTGCTGGCCGGCGACTTCAACGACTGGCGCAACGATTCGGTGCCGCTGTTCGGCGAGATCGGCCTGTCCGAGGTCGCCACCCTGCTCGGCGAATCGGGACGCACCTTCCCGGCCTTCTCGCCGGCGCTGGCGCTCGACAAGATGTTCGTGCGCGGCCTGACCCCGCTGGAGTGGCAGGCGCCGACCGACGACACCGCCTGGCTGTCCGACCACCTGCCCTATATCGCGCGGCTGCGCCTGGACTGAAGCGCCGCGCTTCGGCAATGGGCAGGAATCCGAAAGCTCCCGCCCCGTTTCCCGGGGCGGATTTCCGCGCGCCCACCGGGGTCAAGCGCGCGCGGCGCCCAGGCAGGGTAAAATACGGGGTTCTCCAAACGTCTGTTAACGGGTAGGCGTGCACTTTTCGAGAGTGACGCGCCCGCCATCGGCCGGTCTGCGGATCGGGCCGGTGCCCTCGGTTTCCGTCTCGTATCCGTATTCCATGAGCAAATTCGATACCGCTACCGTCCTGTCCGTCCACCACTGGACCGATACGCTGTTCAGCTTCACCTGCACCCGCGACCAAGGCCTGCGCTTCAACAATGGTGAATTCACCATGGTCGGCCTCGAGGTCGAGGGCAAGCCGCTCGCGCGCGCCTACTCGATCGTCAGCCCGAACTACGAGGAACACCTCGAGTTCTTCAGCATCAAGGTGCAGGACGGCCCGCTCACCTCGCGTCTGCAGCACCTGAAGGTGGGCGACCCGGTCCTGATCGGCAAGAAGCCCACCGGCACCCTGGTCGCCGACAACCTGCTGCCCGGCAAGACGCTGTGGCTGCTGTCGACCGGCACGGGCCTGGCGCCCTTCATGTCGATCATCCGCGACCCGGACATCTACGACCGCTTCGACAAGATCGTGCTGACCCATACCTGCCGCCTGAAGGGCGAGCTGGCCTACATGGACTTCATCAAGCACGACCTGCCGGGCCACGAATACCTGGGCGACATCATCAAGGAAAAGCTGGTCTATTACCCGACGGTCACGCGCGAAGCCTTCGACAACGAGGGCCGCATCACCGACCTGATCGCCACCGGCAAGCTGTTCACCGACCTCGAGGTGCCGCCGTTCTCGCCCGAGAACGACCGCGTGATGCTGTGCGGCAGCACCGCCATGCTCAAGGACACCACCGAGCTGCTCAAGCAGGCCGGCCTGGTGGAAGGCAAGAACAGCGCGCCGGGCCACTACGTGATCGAACGCGCCTTCGTCGACTGATCCCCGGCGGCCTCGCGCCCTCGGCAAGAACCGGAGCCTCGCGCTCCGGTTTTTTTATGCCCGCGTCATATGGTTTAGTTACATTTTCGGCGGTCAGTTACAAACCCTTGCGATTCGTCCTACGGGCAAGCGAACAAAAATCTGTCGAATCAGACGAGCTTGCCTGTCGGATATTTCCGACACGGGCGTCAGGATTTTGATCTGTTTACCCGGAGCGATCCCCGCCCGGCGCGCCTTTCCCATTTATTCTGAGTTATGATTCGCCGCGTCTTGACACTTCTTGACATACTTGCCAAGGGTCAAAGCACGTATTACTGAATGTAACTTTTGTTACCCGATCGGGCCTCCACCGAGGTCGTCGCCGATCGAACCTGTTCTCGCCGGAAGGAACGTCATGGACATGCCGCGTATCGCAGCCGCCTCAGCGAGCGCCCTGCCCGAGCCGGGCCCCGCCCCGGCACGCTCCGCCATTGCCCTCGCCGTGATTCCCGCCGCAGCCGCCAGCTCGCCGTCGCCCGTTCCTCGCGCCCCGGATGCCCGGCTGGCCGCCGTTTCGGCCGAACTCGCGGCCGAACTCGCCGCCGCCGACGAAACCGCCCGCCGCCGGCTCGCCCGCGAGCTGCACGACGGCCTCGGCGCCGATCTCACCGGCCTGCGCTTCGCTTTCGCCAATCTCGACACCTGGCTGCCCGAGCAGGCGCCCGAAGGCTGCCGGCGCGCGCTCGCGCTGGCCCAGCAAGCGCTCGACGCCGCCTTCGATTCGTACCGCCGCGCGCTCGACGAAGCCGCGCCCGCGCTCGATGCCGGCCTGGTCGGCACCTTGTCGGGCTGGGTCGGCGCATTCGGCGCGCGCACCCGGCTGCGCACCAGCGTGGTCTGCGCGGCCGACGCGCGGCTCGCGCAACTGGCCGGCGACAGCGCCCTGGCGGTATTCCGCGTGGCCCAGGAAGCGCTCGCCAACATCGCCCGGCACGCACGCGCCCAGGCCGCCGACGTGCGGCTCGAGGCCGGCGCGACGCATCTCGAACTGATCGTCGCCGACGACGGCCGCGGTTTCGCGGCAGCCGGCGCCGATCGCGACGCCGAGGCCCCGGGCGGCCGCGGGCTGGGC
>NZ_VWWC01000251.1:0-7125 GCF_011753175.1 Burkholderia sp. Cy-637
GCGCGGCGGCATGGGCGGCCGGCCGCAGCGCTCGCGCGAACCGGAGCCGGCCGGCGCGATGGCGGCGGCCTTCGCCAAGCTCAAGCGCTGATCCCGGGCTTGGGCTTCGAAGCCCGCAGGAAACGAAAAACCCGCATCTCCGGATGCGGGTTTTTTCATGGCGGGCGTACAAAAGAAAAAGCCGCGCGCTTGCGCGGCTTCGTCGAGGTCGGCAACCGCAGCAGTGCTCGGCGCCGCCGCTGCGTCCAGCCTCAGATCTCGATCTTGGTGCCGAGCTCGACCACGCGGTTGGCCGGGATCGAGAAGAAGTCGGTCGGCTTCGCGGCGTTCTGGTGCATCCAGGCGAACACACGCTCGCGCCAGATCGACATGCCGGGCAGATGGGTCGGCACCACCGTCTCGCGCGCGAGGAAGAACGAGGTGTCCATCAGCTCGAAGGACATGTCGTGCTTGCGGCCGATGTCCTCGAGCACGGCCTTCACGTCGGGCGTCTCGTTGAAACCGTATTCGGCCTTGACGATATACAGCCCGCCGCCCGCCTCGTGCACCGTCACGCGCTCCTCGTCTCGCACATAGGGAATGTCGCGCGTGATGAAGGTCAGGAACAGCGTGCGCTCGTGCAGCACCTTGTTGTGCTTGAGATTGTGCAGCAGGCTCACCGGCACCAGCGTGTCGCTGCCGGTCAGGTAGATCGCGGTACCCGAGACGCGATGCGGCGGATGCGCCAGCAGCCCCTGCAGGAACGGCGTGAGCGGAATGCCGTCGGCGGCGGTGCGCTCCTTGACGATATGGCGGCCCTTGAACCAGGTGGTCAGCAGGAAGAACAGCAGCGCGCCGATGCCGAGCGGCAGCCAGCCGCCCTGCGCGACCTTCAGCAAGTTGGCGCCGAAGAAGCCGAGGTCGATGATCATGAACACGCCGATGATGCCGGCCACCAGCAGACGGTTCCACTTCCAGACATTGATCATCACGACACCGGCCAGCACGGTGGTGATCACCATGGTGGCGGTCACCGCGATGCCGTAGGCGGCGGCGAGATTGTCGGAGGACTTGAAGCCGATCACGATGCAGAGGATCACGAACAACAGCAGCCAGTTCACCACCGGCACGTAGATCTGCCCGATCGCCAGGTCCGAGGTGTGCAGCACCTTCATGCGCGGCACGTAGCCGAGCTGGATGGCCTGGCTGGTCAGCGAATAGGCGCCCGAGATCACCGCCTGCGAGGCGATCACGGTGGCCACCGTGGACAGCACCACCAGCGGCAGCAGCGCCCAGTCGGGCGCGAGCAGGAAGAACGGGTTCTCGATCGCCTTCGGATTCTGCATCAGCAGCGCGCCCTGGCCGAAGTAGTTCAGCACCAGCGAGGGCATCACCAGCACGTAGGCGGCGAGCCGGATCGGGCGCATGCCGAAGTGGCCCATGTCGGCGTAGAGCGCCTCGGCGCCGGTCAGCACCAGCACCACCGAGCCGAGCACCACGTAGGCCTGCAGCACATGGGCCGACATGAAGGAGAAGGCGTAGTAGGGATTGATCGCCGCGATCACCATCGGCACGCGCGCGATGTGGTAGATGCCGAGCGCGGCCAGCGTCAGGAACCAGATCACCATGATCGGGCCGAACAGCTTGCCGACCATCGCGGTGCCATGGCGCTGGATCCAGAACAGCGCGATCAGGATCACCACCGTGATCGGCAGCACCATGTGGCTCAACTGCGGCGTCGCGATCTCGAGGCCCTCGACGGCCGACATCACCGAGATGGCCGGCGTGATCACCGCGTCGCCGTAGAACATGCAGGCACCGAAGATGCCGAGCGCCATGAGGATCCTGGTGGCATTCCTGCGCGGTTCGATCGAGCGCAGCGCCAGCGCCATCAGCGCCAGCACGCCGCCCTCGCCGTTGTTGTCGGCGCGCATCACGAACAGCACGTACTTGACGCCGACCACCAGCATGATGGCCCAGAACAGCAGCGAGATCACCCCGAGGATCGAGGCCTGCGTCAGCGGGATCCCGTGGGCCGGGCTGAACGCCTCCTTCAGCGAATAGAGCGGGCTGGTGCCGATATCGCCGAACACCACGCCGATCGCCGCGACGGCGAGAGCCTGCAAGGAGGAAGAGCGTGTGTTCGAATGGTTCGTGTCGGTCATGGAAGCGTAACGTTCCGTTCTGGGGTCGGAAAAACGAGCGCTATTCTAGACTGACCGGGTCGCAATGCCACCTCGCGGTGTTGCCGTGATGCGACGCGGCGCGGCCAGTGTAGCATGCGTCCCCGTTTAGACGGAAAGCGCGCCGGCAGACTGGGCGCCGGCGCGCAAAATGAAATCGGCGCCCGTGGGCGCCGATGCGGTGCGCCGCGCGATCGCTTCGCGCGGCGTGTCGAGCGAGTCGCTTACTGCGCCGCCTCGTCGTTGCGCTGCGTATAGCCGCGCTTGGTCCAGGCCACCAGATTGTGCGGACGCAGCGTGTCCCACTCCTCGAAGGGCTGATGGATCCAGGGATTCGTCGCCAGGTGCTGGACGAAGTAGTCGGGCTTGACCTTCGAACAGGCCTTGTACCAGAGCACGGCCGAGCGCACCGCCGTGACCGACGGATAACGCTCCTTCAGATGCTGCTGGACGCGCGCGAGCGTGACGCCCGAATCGACCAGGTCGTCGACCAGCAGCACGTTGCCCGACAGGTTGCCGCGCGTCATGGTGATGTACTGCGCGATATCGAGATCGCCCTGCTGGGTGCCGGCCGCCTCGCGATACGAACTGGTCGCGAGAATCGCGAGCGGCAGGTCGTAGATGCGCGAGAGCTGGTCGCCCACGCGCAGGCCGCCGCGCGCGAGGCAGAGGATCTGGTCGAACTTCCAGCCCGATTCGTGCACCGCGAGCGCGAGCAGCTCGACGAGCCGGTGATATTCGTCCCAGCCCACCCAGAGGTTCTTGTCGTCGTTGCGAGGATCGGACATGGCGATCGGAGCGCCGTGATGATTCGTGGCTTGCGTCATCGTGCGGGCGAACCTCAGACCTTGAACGGATGACGCAGCAGGATCGTCTCGTCGCGATCGGGGCCCGTCGACACCATGTCGATCGGCACGCCAGCCACTTCCTGGACGCGCGTCAGGTAGGCGCGGGCCGTCGCCGGCAGCGCATCCCAGCGATCGATGCCGACCGTGCTTTCCTTCCAGCCCGGGAAGGTTTCGTAGACCGGCTCGCAGCGCGCCACGTCGGCCGCGCCGCGCGGCAGCAGGTCGACGTCCTTGCCGTCGATCTTGTAGCCGACGCAGAGTTGCACTTCCTCGAGACCGTCGAGAACGTCGAGCTTGGTCATGCAAAGGCCCGACACGCCGTTGATCTGGATCGAGCGGCGCAGCGCGGCCGCGTCGAGCCAGCCGGTGCGGCGCGGACGGCCCGTGACCGAACCGAATTCCTTGCCGACGTTGGCCAGCGTCAGGCCGACCTGGCTCTGGCGCGCGGGATTGTCCGCGTCGTAGAGCTCGCTCGGGAACGGGCCCGAGCCGACGCGCGTGCAATAGGCCTTGGTGATGCCGAGGATGTAGTTGAGCTTCTGCGGGCCGACGCCGGCGCCTGCCGCGGCAGCACCGGCCACGCAGTTGCTCGAGGTGACGAACGGATAGGTGCCGTGGTCGATATCGAGCAGCGTGCCTTGCGCGCCTTCGAACAGCAGGTTCTGGCCTTGATGGTTCGCGTCGTAGAGGCGGCGCGAGACATCGGTGACCATCGGCTTGAGACGATCGGCATAACCGAGCATCGTGTCGAGCGTGGCCTGGAAATCGACGGCCGCGCCGCCGAGATACTGGGTCAGCACGAAGTTGTGGAAGTCGAGGTTCTCGCGCAGGCGATCGGCGAAGGTCTTCGCGTCGAACAGGTCCTGCACGCGCAGCGCGCGGCGGCCGACCTTGTCTTCGTACGCGGGGCCGATGCCGCGGCCGGTGGTGCCGATCTTGCCGGCGCCGCGGCGCGCTTCGCGCGCCTGGTCGATCGCGACGTGGTAAGGGAGGATCAGCGTGGCGGCTTCGGAGATGAACAGGCGCGAACGCACGTCGATGCCCGCTTCTTCCAGCTCGCCGATTTCCTTGAACAGCGCCTCGGGCGACAGCACCACGCCGTTGCCGATGTAGCAGGCCGTGCCCGCGCGCATGATGCCGGAAGGAATGAGGCGCAAGATGGTTTTCTTGCCGCCGATGATGAGGGTGTGGCCGGCGTTGTGACCGCCCTGGAAACGCACGACGCCGTGAGCGTGGTCCGTCAGCCAGTCGACGATCTTGCCCTTGCCTTCATCTCCCCACTGGGTTCCCACGACGACGACGTTGCGCCCGGGAGTCACATTCACTGCGCTGGCAGACATGTTGATTCGTTAGCTGGTTAAAAACGTATTCTACCTAGGTTCGGCGCGGGTTCCGAATTTTTCCGTTTCGCGTCAACGATATGGCACCCGAAACATCCGCGCCGCGCTTGTTTCAGCGGGTCTGGACGAGCCACGCGCCGCCCTGCTCGACCAGCACGCGGTCGCAGGCGAACTCGTCGAGCACGTGATCGTGCCCCGGCAACGCCTGGATCACGACCTCGCCCGCATCCCGCAGCGCGGCCACCGCCACGCGCAGCGCCTCGTCCTGGCGCCAGGGCGCGAGAATCGCCGTGCCGCGTGCCTCGATCGGCGAGATCCGCGCGATTTCGCGCAGGTCCAGCGAGAAGCCGGTGGCCGGGCGGGCGCGGCCATAGGCCTGCCCGACGTGGTCGTAACGGCCGCCACGCGCCACCGCGTTCGGCACGCCGTCAACGTAGGCCGAGAACATCGCGCCGCTGTGATAGGCGTAGCCGCGCAGGTCGGCCAGGTCGATCGCGACCTCGGCGCCCTGCACCTGGGCCGCGAGCTGCGCGAGATCGTCGAGAGCGCGCGCGATTTCAGGCAGCGCCGGCAACTGACGACGCGCCTCGTCGATCACCGAGGCATCGCCGTACAGATGCGGCAGCGCGCGCAAGGCGGCGCGCGTATCCGGCCCCAGATCCTCGGTCAGTTCGTTCAGCAGCGGCACGTCCTTGCCGGCCAGCGCGCCGTACAGCGTCTCGCCACGCGCGGCGGCCACCGCGTCGCGCGAGAACAGCGCATTGAGCACGCCGGCGTGGCAGAGGTCGAGGCGGATCGTGCCGATGCCGGTCAGGCGCAGCGCATCGAGCATCAACTGCTGCACCTCGAGATCGGCCTCGAGGCCGGCGTGGCCGTACAGCTCGGCGCCGATCTGGATCTGCTCGCGCGTCGCGTGCAGGCCGCGCGGCCGCGTATGCAGCACGTTGCCCGCGTAGCAGAGGCGCGTCACGCCCTGGCGGTTCAGCAGGTGCGCGTCGATCCGCGCGACCTGCGGCGTCATGTCGGCACGCAGGCCCAGGGTTCGGCCCGACAGCTCGTCGACGAGCTTGAAGGTACGCAGGTGCAGATCGTTGCCGCCGCCGGTCAGCAGCGACTCGAGATACTCGAGCAGGGGCGGCATCACCATTTCGTAGCCATACGAACGGAAGCGGTCGAGCAGCCTGCGACGCAGCTCCTCGATCTTGCGTGCTTCCGACGGCAGCACGTCGGCAATATTCTCGGGAAGTAACCAGGTCGACATCGTCACGGTCCTACGACAGAAACTGCGGCGCGCGCTGGCGCGCCGGATTTGGAATCGGATGGTGCAAATACCGGGCCCTCGGCGCAGCACGCGAGGCGGCGGCGCACGCGGCGCGACGCGATCCGGCCCGATGGGCCGGAATCGGTCAAAACAGGAGAAAACGGGCCGGATCGACGGCCCTACGTCAGGTCGCGAAGACGAGCAGCACGAGGCCGATCACCATCACGATCAGGCCGCCGATCCGGATATGATGCGGCGGCCGCTCCGCTATTCTACGAAAGGTGTCGCGCCAGGCGACCGGAAACACGAACGGGAACGCGCCTTCGATGATCAGCATCAGCGCGAGAGCGAGCAACAGCGAACCGGCCAGATCCATGCGGTATCGATGCGCCGCGCGAGGCGGCGCCCCTTCTCAGCGTCAGTGTTTGCGGGGAGCGGGAGCCGGCGCCGCGGAAGCGCCGCCGCCCGTCGGGCTGCGCATGAAGCGGAAGAACTCGCTGTCCGGGTCGACGACGATCACATCGTTCGCATGGAAGGTGTTCCGGTACGCCTGCAGGCTTGCATAGAACTGGTAGAACTGCGGATCGCGGCCGAAGGCTTCGCCAGCGATCGAGGCGGCCTTCGCGTCGCCCTCGCCCTTGATCTGCTGGGCCGACTGGTAGCCGTCCGCGAGGATCTGCTGTTGCTGGCGGCCCGCCTCGGCCTTGATGCGCTCCGCGTCGGCCGCGCCTTCGGCGCGCTCGGTATCGGCACGCTCGCGCTCGGCCACCGACATGCGGCGATAGGCAGCTTCGGCCGCGGCGGCGGGCAGGTCCACGCGCAGCAGCGACACGTCGGCGATCTCGACGCCGTAGTCGGCGGCCGCGGTTTGCAGCGAACGCTTAGCTTCGTCGGCGATGGCCTGTTGCGCGCCGATCGCATCGACCAGCGAGCGCGTCGAGAACGCCTGCGTCAGCGCGCCCTTAAGCGACGCCAGCAGCGGATCCACCGCATCGCGCAGGCCGCCTTCGGTCTTCGCGTAGTACTTGAGCGGATCGGCGATCCGGTAGCGCACCGCCGGGCTGACCAGCACGTCCTGCTTGTCGGCCGTGGTGCAGCTCTGCGGATCGGCCCATTCGAGCGTCTGCAGGCGCGTGTCGACCAGCACGGCCGTCTGCAGCGGCGCCGGCAGCTTCGCGTGCAGGCCGGGGCCCAGCACGGTCGGTTCGCCGTCGCCACGGGCCGACAACACCGCCGCGTGACGCGGATCGACGATGAACACGGTGGACGACGCGACGAACGCGACCACCACAAGCGCAATGACGAGCGCAACGATTCGATTCATGTGTGGCGCTCCCCTTTACTGCAGATCGTCTTCGCGCGACCGGCTGCGGAACGCCTCGCGCGATCGCAGCGGATCGTTGCCCGACGCCGCGCTGGCGGCGTTGGCGGCGCTCGCGGCCGGCGCGGCGCTCACCGATGCCGCGGTGGCACCGGAGGATGCCGGCGCGGCGTTGCCCGCATCGGGTGCGCTG
>NZ_VWWC01000024.1:0-63738 GCF_011753175.1 Burkholderia sp. Cy-637
ACCGCGCCGAAGGCAAGCTGCCGCTGGCCGCGCAATACCTGAAGCGCTCGCTGGTGGCGAGCTCGACGCCGGTCGGCGCGCGCGCGGCGACCGTCACGCTGCCGGGCGGGCTGCCCGTGCCGCGCGGCTGGGAGGCGCTGAGCCGGCCGATCGGCGCGAATCCGCTGCCCGGCACCAATCCGTTCGAGGGCAAGACCGCCGTCGACGTGGCGCGCGACCCCGATGCGCCCAGCGGCAGCGCCGTGAATTTCTTCGCGCCGGCCGGCCCGGCGCTCCCCTCCTCGTTCAATCCTTCGTCATCCGTTCCGACCGTGCCTGCCTACCTGCCCCCGGCGCAACCCGCGCCCTACGTCGCGCCCGCCCCGGCGTCGCGCCCGCGCGCGAGCGTCGATACGGGCAGCGGTTATGGTCCCGACGGTTATGGCGGCGGCGAATCGGGCGGCCCGGCGCGGCCGCTGCAGCCCTATGCGCAGTACGCGCCCGAGGCACCGAACGCGGCGGCGGCGCCGGCTTATGCACAGGCAGGGTATGCGCAGCAACCGGCTTATGCACAGCCGCAGGGCTATTCGCAGCAAGCCTATGCGCAGCCGCAAGGCTATCCGCAGCAAGGCTATGCGCCGCAGCCGTATCCGCAGCAGGGATATGCCCCGCAGGGCTACGCGCAGCAGCAGCCGTATCCGCAGCAAGCCGGCTACGCGCCCCAGGCTTATCCGCAGCAGGGCTACGCGCCGCAAGGCTATGCCCAGCAGCCGCAGCAGGGCTATGCACCGCCGGCCCCGGCCTACACGCAGCAGCCCTACGGCACCACGCCCTGGCCGATGTCGCCGGCCGCGCAGGCGGCTTCGTCCGGTTATGCGCCCGGTTATGACGCCCCGGCCGCGCCGGCCCGCCCGCAGCCGGCACGACGCGGCACCGCGCGCAAGAACACCACGCGCGCCGCCGCGCAACCGGTCTACGCACAGCAGCAGCCCTATTACGGCCAGGCCCCGTATCCGCAGCAGCAAGCCTATGCGCCGCAGCCCTATGCACCGGGCGCCTATCCGCCACCGGCCTACCAGCCGCAGCCCTATACGCCGCAGCCGCCCTATCCGCAGCAGCAGGCAGGCGCCTACGCGGCACCCGCCTACATCCCGCCGCCGCCCGCCGGCTACGCGCAGCCCTACGCGGCGGCGGCCGTGGCCGCGAACGGCGCGGGCGGCGTGCCGCCGGCGGCAGCCAACCCGCAGACGCTCGGCGTAGCCGACGAACTCGCGGCGATCAACCGCGACGAGGCCAGCACCGTGTCGAGCGGCCTGGTGTTCCGCAATCGCGCCGGCGAGGAAGGCCTGTCGAGCCTGACCGACATCGAGGCGCCGATCGAAGGCCGCATCAAGGCCGGCAACGGCCACGTGGTGGTGACGGCGACGCCCGTCACGCTCGACGCCGGCTCGGCCACCAACGACGTGCAGACCCACGCGCGCTTCGGCGCGGGCCTGGCCAACAACCTCGCGCGCAGCGGCACCAGCTTCGGCTCGCAGACCGATACCGGCGTGGGCCTGTCGATCGGCTACGAGACGCCTTCGCTGAAGGCCAGCGTGGGCACCACGCCGGTCGGCTTCCGCTACCAGAACGTGATCGGCGACTTGCGCTACACCGGCCAGGCCAGCGACAAGGTCTCGTATTCGCTGGCGGTCACGCGCCAGGCGGTGACCGACAGCCTGGCCTCCTATGCCGGCGCGCACGACCTGAGTACGGGCCTGGACTGGGGCGGGGTGGTGAAGAGCGGCGCGCGCTCGGCGCTGGCCTGGGACGACGGCACCAACGGCCTCTACGTAAACGGCGAGCTGATGTACTACAACGGCCACCACGTGCGCAGCAACATCGAGGGCAAGGTGGGCGGCGGCTTCTACACGCGGCTCTACAAGGACGCGCAGCAGACGCTGACGGCCGGCATCAACGGCACCTGGATGAGCTTCGCGCGCAACCAGTCGTACTTCACCTACGGCCAGGGCGGCTACTTCAGCCCGCAGCAGTACGTGATCCTGAACATCCCGCTCGAATACGCGGGCCGCAACGGGCCCTTCTCCTACGATGTGAAGGGCTCGATCGGCATGCAGCACTATCGCCAGAACTCGGTGCCCTACTTCCCGCTCGACGCGGGCCTGCAGGGCAGCGCGGCGGCCAACATGAACGCGGCGGTGGCCAATTCGACCACCTCCCTGGTGCTCGACCAGAACGCGATCTACCCGGGCCAGAGCAAGACCGGCGTGGCCTACTCACTGTTCGCCAGCGGCGAGTACCAGCTCGCCCCGCAGCTCGCGGTAGGCGCGATGGCCTCCTACGGCAACGCCTACCAGTATCGCGAGTGGCTGGGGGCCGTCTACCTGCGCTACAGCTTCACCTCGCAGACGGGCACGCCGAGCTTCCCGCCCAGGACGCTCAAGTCGCCCTTCCTGGCCGACCTGCAATAAGGCGCGCGGCGGCGCTCAGGGCGCGCGCCGCGCCGGCTCCTGGTAGCCGACGTGGGCGCGCTGCGCCTCGGCCATCGGCGCGATGCGCTCGCGCAGCATCGCGTGCAGGTAGCGCACCGCGGGCGAGAACTGCCGGCGATGCGGGCAGACCAGGTTGAGCGGCGCGGGTTCGCCGGGCTGGTTCGGCACCAGCACCTCCAGGCGGCCGGCCCGCACGTCGTGATGCACGTCGAGCCAGGACTTGTAGGCCACGCCGAAGCCGTCGACGGCCCAGCGGCGCGCCAGGTCGGCGTCGTCGCAATGCAGGCCGCCGCCCACCGCCACCAGCCGCCGCCCCTCGCCCTCCGGAAACACCCAGCGGTCGTAGACGCGCCCGCCGCGCACGAACAGCAGGCAGCGATGCGCGCCCAGCTCGTCGAGCGAGGCGGGCCGGCCATGTCGCGCGAGATAGTCGGGCGAGGCCACCAGCACGCGCCGGTTGTGCTCGGCCAGCGGCAGCGCGACGAAGCTGCCGTGCTCGGCCACGCCGTAGCGCAGCGCCACGTCGACAGGATCGCGGAACACGTCGGCCAGCTCGTCCGACAGCGACAGCTTCAGCACCAGCCCCGGATGCGCCTCGCGAAACTCGCCGAGCCAGCGCGGCAGCACGTTGCGCCCGAGGTCGGACGGCGCCGAGATGCGCAGGCTGCCGCGCAGCACCTGGCGCTCGCCGTGCAGGCGGTCGCGGCCCTCGCTGAGCGTGGCGAGCACCTCCTGCGCATAGGGTAGGTACTGCTCGCCCTCGGCGGTCAGCTTCAGGCTGCGCGTCGAGCGCGCGAACAGGCGGATGTCGAGTTCGCGCTCGAGCCGCTGGATCGCCGCGCTGACCTGCCCCGGCAGCAGCCCGGCCTCGCGCGCCGCGTTCGAGAAGCTGCCCAGCGCCGCGGTGCGCACGAACAGGCCAAGGTCGTCGATCCGGATCATTTTCATTGCCACAGTGAAAGTGCTGCCCGATTTTCCCCGTTTTTGAGGAAAGCGGCACGACGGACAATGCGTTCCGTCTTGCTTCCCCGCTTCATGCATCCCTCGATTTCGACCCGGAGAATCCTCGTGCCAGCCATGCCTTCGACCTTCCCCCGCCTGCGCCACGTCCTGGGCGCCCTCGCATTCGCCTGCGCGACCGCGTTCGGCGCGCTGCCGGCCGCGGCGCTTGCGGCGACTCCCGCGCCGGCCGCCGCCTCGCTGGCCGTCGAGCGCAGCTACGGCGCGCTCGAGACGGTCGCCACCTTCCACGACGCGATGCCGACCGGCGTGACCGTCACCGAGACCGGCCGCATCTTCGTCAACTACCCGCGCTGGGGCGACGAGGTGCCGTTCACGGTCGGCGAGCTGAAGGACGGCAAGGTGCTGCCCTACCCCGACGCCGAGATCAATCGCGCCGATCCGCATCGCCCCGCCGACAGCTTCCTCAGCGTGCAGAGCGTGGTGGCCGACGGCCAGGGCCGGCTGTGGGTGCTCGACACGGCCGCGCCGAATTTCGCCAACCCGCTGGCCGGCGGCGCGAAGCTGGTCGCGATCGACCTGAAGACCAATCGCATCGCGAAGACCATCGTGTTCCCGGCCGAGGTGATGCGCGCGCGCACCTACGTGAACGACGTGCGCTTCGACTTCCGCGTCGGCCGTGCGGGGGTGGCCTATGTGACGGATTCCTCGTTGAGCGGCACGGGCGGCATCATCGTGGTCGATCTCGCCAGCGGCAGCGCGCTGCGCCGTCTCACGGGCGACCCTTCGACCTCGGCCGATCCGACATTCTCGCCGGTGTTCGACGGCGAGACCATAAAGCTGCGCCAGGCCGACGGCAGCAGCACGCCGCTGGCGATCGCCTCGGACGGCATCGCCCTGTCGCCCGACGGCAAGACGCTCTACTACTGCGCGCTGTCGAGCCGGCGCCTGTACGCGGTGCCCACTGCGCTGCTGCGCGATCCCGCGACGAGCGAGGCGCAGGTCGCGGCGGCGGTGGTCGATCTCGGGGAAAAGGGTGCCTCGGACGGGCTGGCCGTCGATGCGAACGGTGTGATCTACGCGGGCGACTACGAGCACGATTCGATCCGCAAGCTCGCGCCCGGCGGCGAGTGGACCACCATCGTGCACGACCCGCGCGTGCTGTGGCCCGACACGCTGTCGGTCGGCCCGGACGGCTACCTGTACTTCACGGCCAACCAGCTGGCGCGGCAGCCCGGCTTCCATGGCGGCCAGGACCAGCGGCAGAAGCCCTACGTGCTGTTGCGCACGCGCATCGGCGCGGGGCCGGCGCCGACGCGCTGAAGCCCGCGCGAGGGGCGCGCCGCGGCCGGCGCGCCCCTTGTCTCACATCGGCGGGGCCGGATGATGCTCGGGATGCCGGCGCATGTCGACCACCGCCCAGTGATGCACGGCCAGCCCGCAGATCGCCAGCAGCGCGCCGACCCAGCCCGTCGAGGACCAGCCCATGCCGGCGTCGATGGCGAGGCCGCCGAGCCAGGCGCCCAGCGCGTTGGCGATATTGAAGGCCGAATGGTTGAGCGCGGCGGCCAGCGTCTGCGCGTCGCCGGCCACGTCCATCAGGCGCGTCTGCAGGATCGCGCCGAGCGCCATCACGGTGCCCACCAGCAGCACGTTGATCGAGCCCGCCACCGCGTAGTGCGCGGTGAACCAGAACGCGCCGGTGACCAGCACGGTCCAGACCAGCACGTAGCGCGCGGTGCGATCGAGCGCGCGATCGGCGAAGCGCGCGCCGAGCAGGTTGCCGGCCACGGTGCCGATCCCGAACAGCGCCAGCACGATCGGCACGGCGGCCACCGGCAGGTGGGCGAGCTCGGTCATGGTGGGCTTGACGTAGCTGAACACCGAGAACAGCCCGCCGAAGCCGATCGCGCCGGTGGCGAGCGTGAGCAGCACCTGCTTGCGCCGCAGCGCGCCCAGCTCGCGCAGCGGGTTGGCGGCCGCGTCGCCGGGCATGAAGGGCACCCAGCAGCGCACCAGCACGGCGGTCAGCGCGCCGATCGCGCCGACGATCGCGAAGGCTGCGCGCCAGCCCAGCCATTCGCCGATCGCCGCCACCAACGGCACGCCGAGCAGGGTCGCGATGGTCAGCCCGAGGAACACGCTGGCCACCGCCTGCGCGCGCTTCTCGCGCGGCACCAGCCCGGCCGCCACCAGCGCCGCGACGCCGAAATAGGTGCCGTGCGGCAGCCCGCTCAGGAAGCGCGCCGCGGCCACGCCGGCGAAACCCGGCACGATCGCGCTGGCGAGATTGCCGAGCGCGAAGAACAGCATCAGCGCGATCAGCAGCGAGCGGCGCGGCCAGCGCGCGCCGAGCACGGCGAACACCGGCGCGCCGATCACCACGCCGAGCGCGTAGATGCTGATCAGGTAGCCGGCGCTCGGGATCGACACGCCCAGGTCGCTGGCCGCGTTGGGCAGCAGGCCCATGATCACGAATTCGCCGGTACCGATACCAAAACCGCCCACGCCGAGCGCGAACAGGGCGCGACGCGTGTGCCGCGGGGAAAGCTCGGCGGAAACGGAAATGACGTCGCCGGCGACGTCGGAACTGCCAGACATAGGGAATCCAGGACTGAAACTCGGGGTTGAAGAAGGACGCGCGGGCGGGACGGACACGCCGGGGCGCAGCGATGCGCGAGGTCGGCACTGTACACGAGGCGGGTGAGATCCGCGTGTCAGGCGGCCGGGCTCGAAGGGAGGACACGCATCAGGTGCCGGGGCTCGCGGCGGCTGCACCTTGCCGGTGCAGCGACGGCGGCAGTGCGCTCCCGACGTTTGGTCATCGAGCGTCACACTCTGCCAGCGGCGTGGCGGGGAAGGAAATGCTTTTTATCGATGGATCAATCTGTGGGATCGATCAATCGATGCAAGGCAGGCCGCCCCAAAGGCGGCCCGCGCTCCGGCTCAGCTCAACACCACCGGCTCGCCTTGCGGCGGCTGCTCGGCCATGATGCCGGCCACCGCCCGGCCCGCCGCCGACCCGGCCTCGCGCAGCCCGACCATGGCGCCGGCATGGTCCTGCAGCGAGGCGTACTGGCTCATCTTGCGCTTGCACTCGATGCGCTCGACATGCAGGTCGAAGCCGACGATGTGCTTGAGCATGGTATCGACATGATCGGGCGGCGCCTGCTCGACCGACCAGGGCTGCGCGCGCCCGGCTTCCTGCAGCTCGGTCATGCGCGTGATCACGTCGAGCACGCGCTCGCGATCCTCGTAGAACTCGAGCCGGCCATAGGCATGCACGGCCAGGTAGTTCCAGGTCGGCACCACGCGCCCGGTGGTGGCCGCGCTGGGATACCAGCTCGGCGAGATGTAGCTGTGCGGCCCGAGGAACACCGCCAGCGCCTGGCTGCTACCGGTATGGCGCCGCCATTGCGCGTTGTTGCGCGATACGTGTCCGCGCAGCGTGCCGTGCCCGGTCGGGCCGGGCGCGAGGAACAGCGGCACGTGGTTGGCATCGATGCCGTCGGCCTCGACGGTCACCAGGGTCGCGAGCCCGACTTCGCGGATCGTCGCGTGGATGGTGTCGAGATTGCGTTCTTCGAAAAGCGGAGGGAGGTACATGGCGATTCCATGGCAAACCGTTCTCGGAAAGCGGCGCGCGCCAGGCGGGCGCGCGCCGCGCTTCAGGTGCGATGCGATGACCGCCGCCTCAGGCGGCGGCGAGCCCCGGGTAGAACGCCAGGCCGTCGTAGACGCCGATCCGGTAGCTCACGCTGCTCTCGCCCTTCGGCGTCTCGGAAGCCTGGTGGATCAGCGTGCGGTTGTCCCACACCAGCATGTCGCCATGGCTCCAGAAGTGCTCGTGGATATGTTCCGGCTGCTCCACGAAGGCGAACAACTGCTCCAGCGCGTCGCGGCCTTCCTCGTGCGACATGCCCTCGAGCCCGGTGGTGAAACCGCGGCTGACGTAGAGCGCCTTCGCGCCCGTCACCGGATGCGTGATGACGGCCGGGTGGCGCACCGGCGGGGCGAGCCTGGACTTCTCCTCCAGGATGTCGATCACGGCGCGGTCGATGTCCTCGGCCTGGATCTTGTAGCGCCACTTGCCCTCGTGGATCGCGTCGCGTGCGTCGACCAGCGAACGCAGATGCGCCGGCAGCGCCTCGTAGACGCGCACCATGTCGATGTACTTGGTCGCGCGGATGCCCTTGGCCAGCACCTGCGGCAGCAGCGTGGTCAGCGGCAGCGGATCGGTCAGGAACTGGCAGTCGGTGTGCCAGTAGCGGCCGGTGCCGGCCACGCCGACCTTCTTGCCGTCCTCGGGCACGTTCGAGGACACGAAGATTTCCGGAAACTCGGGATGATGGTAGTTGCTCTGCAGGTAGACCTGCGGACGGCCGAGCGCGCGCGTGAAATCGACGTATTGCTGCTTGTCGAGATGCTGGCCGCGCAGGATCACGAGCTTGTGGCGATAGACGAGCTCGCGCAGGGTCTGGATGTCCTGGGCCGAAGGGGCGACGCCGTTGAAATCGTCGACCACGGCGCCGATTCGCTGCTCGGCGGGATGCTGGATTTGCATGAGGGGATGGATCTCGTGAAAGGGATCAGAGGGAATGGCTGCCGTCGCT
Source organism: Burkholderia sp. Cy-637 (assembly GCF_011753175.1). Classification (NCBI taxonomy): domain Bacteria; kingdom Pseudomonadati; phylum Pseudomonadota; class Betaproteobacteria; order Burkholderiales; family Burkholderiaceae; genus Burkholderia; species Burkholderia sp. Cy-637. The sequence goes on from NZ_VWWC01000024.1 coordinate 8,045, forward strand.
CAACTGCTGCGCCGTCATCGGCGCGCGGAACGAGGCGAGGATCGAGCGCTTGCCCGAGAACACGCGCCGCCCGTGCGAGGCCAGCATGTTGTCGATGTAGACGATGTCCGAGGGCTGCCACTCCACCGCGAACTCCTGCTCCTCGTAGGCGCGCAGCACGGTGCGGATGTCCTCGTCGTCGAACGGCTTCCCGTCGCCGAAGTGCGAGTTCTGCCACATCTCGTCCTCGTCGCTGGGGTCGGCCGCGTCGGGGAAGGCGCGCTTGAGCACGTCGCGCCAGTAGACGGGATGCCAGAGCGCCAGCGTATTGAAGAACACCTCGTCGCCCGTCAGCGGATGGCGCCGGATCGCCGGCGTGTGCTGGCGCAGCTGCAGGTGATCGTCGGCCAGCCAGGTCGCGCGGATGCCGCGCTCGGCGCAGAACGCCTCGATCTCGCCATGATCGGTGGTGCCGAAGGTCTGCTCGATCGACTTCACCGGGCCACGCGGCGAGATATTGCGCGTGTACTGCACGCCGGTTTCGGCGAGCCGCGTGCGCAGCGCCGCGGGCAGGCTCTTCAGCAGGCGGCGCGCGTCGCAGATGGTGGTCTGGCCGCGATCCTCGGGCTGCTGCTCGCAGAAGAACAGCACGCGCATCGGCCAGTAGCCGCCGTAGGACATCTCGTTGTGCGAGGCGAGGCTGGCCTCGGGCGGCAGGTCGGTCGAGGTGAACACTTCCTCGGCCACGATGCGGCGCGGCCCGATGCCGCCCTTGTAGTCGATCGCCTTCGGCTCCAGCACGCGGGACACCTCGCTGAACGAATCGCGGTCGCATTGCAGGCCGCGGATCAGCACGGCGCCGTATTTCAGCAGGTTCTCGCGCAGGAAATCGCGATGCTGCCGCGCCCAGTCGGCAGGTGTTCCCGTGCCGGCCTCGGCCCGCACCATCATCATGAAATCGTGCTCGGGGCGCAGGATCTCCGTCTCGAGCGCGGCCGCCGACGCGGCGGCATCGCTTGCATGGGTCAACATATTTGCAGTCCTGATTGATAGGCTTCGCATCGCCGCCCTCGGCAAGGCGAGTCGCGAACGTGGAAGCGCGGGGAAAAGTGTCGGCGCTCAGTCGCGCGCGACGGCGAAGGTCACGTTGCCGTAGAACGACTTGTCGTCGACCTGGGAAAAGGAAAAATCGCAATCGAAGAAAATCAAGCCCATTTTCGACGAAATCTTCCGAATCCGGAATTGACCGAAGAAACCGGCGCCATCGATCGCCTTGCGGAATTTGGTGGACAACGACACGATAAACATATTGGCCAGTTGATTCGGGCCGAAATCCTCGAAGGCGAAATCTCCGACATCCGCCCAGAACGGATGCGAATCGCGCCGATTGAGAAAATCGGCAAATGTCACATAGGCGATCTGGTTCAGGCAGATATTCGCCTCGACCGCGTTGAAATGGCCGGTGGAATCGATATAGAACGATTCGCCGATCGAGAACTTCCCGCTCGTCGTGATGCTGCCCAGGGTCTTGTGGGACCAGGCCTGCTTCAGATACCGGCAATCCGGAAAATAGACCGACAACACTGAATCCATCAAGGAAAGCGGAATCAGCTGCAAATACTCATCAGCCACACCTGGAATACCGATTTCGCTTTCCTGCGAAATCGTCGTGCTCGACATGGGTACCTCCTTATCGGGATGAACGACGGATAGTTTCATATGCAACTGTTCCGAAGTTTAATCGTCGTTGATTTTGTTAGCGGATCCCGGATATGAAAAACCGCATAAAATTATGAACGACATCCCATTGTCGTCGAATCCTGTTACGCACAATTCCCAGGCAGTCCCGGATGTGACTCGCGGTACACAAATGAAAAAAGCGGCGCGAAATTCGCGCCGCCCGGATTGGCTCGTCACCGAAAAGACCTACAGCTTCACCACGTCGAGCAGCACCTTCCTGCCGTCGCGATAGGTGAACATCGAGATCGCGCCGTGCCTGAGATCGCCCTGCGCGGTGAAGCTGGTCTCGCCGATCACGCCGTGATAGTCGGTGGCCGGCATCGCCGCCAGCACCTTGGCGGGATCGGTCGAGTTGGCGCGCTTCATGGCGGCGACGATGATCTGCACGGCGTCGTACGAGAACGGTGCATACACCTGCATCGGCTGGTGATAGCGCGCCTCGTACTTGCGCGCGAACTCGGCGCCGCCCGGCATCTTCTCCAGCGCCATGCCGGCCACCGAGCAGACGATGTTGTCGGCCGCCGGCCCGGCCAGCTTGATCACGTCGGTCGAGCACACGCCGTCGCCGCTCAGGATCTTGCCGCGCAGGCCGAGCTGGCGAGCCTGGCGCGTGAACGGCCCGCCCGTCGCGTCCATCCCGCCGTACATCACGGCATCGGGATTCTCGCCCTTGATGCGGGTGAGGATCGCGCGGAAGTCGACGGCCTTGTCGTTGGTCGCGTCGCGCGAGAGCACCTTGATGCCGGCCGCCTGCGCGGCCTTCGCGAACGAATCGGCGAGGCCCTGGCCGTAGGCGGTCGCGTCGTCGACGATCGCCACCGTCTTCACGCCCATCGCCCTGGCCGCGTAGCTGGCGATCGCCGGCCCCTGCTGCGCGTCGGTGGCCACCACCCGGTAGGTGGTGCTGAAACCCTGCTGCGTGTAGCTGGGATTGGTGGCGGCCTGCGAGATCTGCACCACGCCGGCTTCCTTGTAGATGCGCGAGGCGGGGATCGAAGTGCCCGAGTTCAGGTGGCCGACCACGCCGACCACCTTGTCGTCGGCGAGCTTCTGCGCGACCTGGGTGGCAGTGCGCGGATCGCCCGCGTCGTCCTGCGCATCGAGCTGCAGCGTCACGCGCCGGCCCGCGATGATGAGGCCGCTCGCGTTGATCTCGTCGATCGCGAGCCGCGCGCCGTTCTCGCTGTCCTTGCCGAGGTGGGCCATGCCGCCCGTGAGCGGCGCGACGTGGCCGATCCTCGCCACGTCGTCGGCCTGGGCGGCGCCGGCCGCGCACGACAGGGCCGCGACGGCCAGGGTGGTTCTCAGGTATGGCATCTTGCTGTCTCCCATCGGGCTGGTCATTGTCGGGTGATCGCTTCGGCGCGCGCCGCCGGCGCCGTCCAGTTCGCGGCATGGCGCTCGCGCGCGACGTCGCCGGCCTGTATCGATGCCGTCGCGTGGCCATACAGATCCTTCGGATCGCGCAGGGCCGGCACCAGCTCGAGATCGGTGCCGATGCCGCGCTCGCGCGTGGCCGCGTGCAGGTAGCGCAACGCCGAGAAATCCTCCAGCGCGAAGCCGACCGAATCGAACACCGTCACCTGCGCCTCGGATTCGCGCCCTTTCTGCTCGCCGGACACGATGCGATGGAACTCGATCACCGGAAAGTCGGCCTCGAGCCGCTGGATGTCGCCTTCGATGCGCGTCTGCGGCTCGTACTCGACCACCACGCGCGCGCGGCGCAGCAGCTCGGGATCGAGCTCGGTCTTGCCGGGGCAATCGCCGCCGACCGCGTTGACGTGCATGCCGGCCTCGATCATGTCGGCGCTCAGGATGGTGGCGTTGGTCTTGTCGGCGGTCACGGTGGTGACGATGTCGGCGCCGCGCACGGCCTCGGCGGTCGAGCCGCAGCGCACGATGCGCAGGCGCCGGAACGGCGCGAGGTTCGCGACCAGCTTGTCGGTGGCGGCCGCGTCGACATCGAACACGCGCAGCTCCTCGATGCCGAGCAGCTCGTGGAAGGCGATCGCCTGGAATTCGGCCTGCGCGCCGTTGCCGACCAGCGCCATCGACACCGAATCGGGCCGCGCCAGGAAGCGCGCGAACAGCGCCGAGGTGGCGGCGGTGCGCACCGCCGTGGTCAGCGTCATCTCGCTCAACAGCAGCGGATAACCGGTGGCGACCTCGGCCAGCACGCCGAAGGCCATCACGGTCGGCAGCTCGGCGCGTGTGTTCCCCGGATGGCCGTTCACGTACTTGAACGAGTAGTGGCGCGCGTCGGCGGTCGGCATCAGCTCGATCACGCCCTCGCTCGAATGGCTGGCGAGCCGCGCGGTCTTCTCGAAGCTGTGCCAGCGGCGGTAGTCCTGCTCGATATAGCTGGCCATCGAGCCCAGCACGCGCGCGATGCCCGCGTCCTGGATCAGTGCTGCAACATCGGCGACGTCGAGATATCGCGTCATGGTTCCTGCTCCTCCTGGTTGGCGGCTGCCGGGGCGCGCCCGCGCGAGCGGCGCGCGCTTCATGGGGCGGGCCCGCGTTCCGGGCCCGGGGCGCGTCAGGCGCGCGCCTCGAAACCCAGCAGCACGTTGACGGCGTTGATGCCGATTTCGTCGACCATGTAGCCGCCTTCCATCACGAACAGGGTCGGGATGCCGAGGCGCGCGATGATCCCGCCCACGCGCGGATAGTCGGCGCTGCGCAGGCGGAAATGGCTGATCGGGTCGTGTTCGAAGGTGTCCACGCCGAGCGACACCACCAGCAGCTCGGGCGCGTGCCGCGCGATTCGCTCGCCGGCCTGTTGCAGCGCCGTCGCGAAGCCGTCGATGGCGGTGCCCCTGGGCAGCGGCAGGTTCAGGTTGAAGCCCTCGCCGGCGCCGCTGCCGCGCTCGTCGGCGTAGCCCGAGAAGTACGGGAAGGACACCGAAGGGTCGCCGTGGATCGAGGCGAACAGCACGTCGTCGCGGGCGTAGAAGATGTCCTGCGTGCCGTTGCCGTGATGGAAATCGACATCGAGGATCGCCACGCGTTTCGCGCCGCGCGTGATGGCGCGTTGCGCGGCGATCGCCGCGTTGTTGAGGTAGCAGTAGCCGCCCATGGTTTCGTGGCCGGCATGATGGCCGGGCGGGCGGCACAGCGCGAAGGCCGAGCGCGCGCCTTCGCCGTCGAGCAGCGTGTCGACGCCGGTCAGCGCGCTGTTCGCGCTGGAGCGGACGGCCTCCCAGGTGCCGGCGTTGATGGGCGAGCCGGCATCGACCGAGAAGAAGCCGAGCTGGCCGTCGATGAAGGCCGGCATGCGCGCCGAGGGCAGGCCGCGCACCGGCCACACCAGCGGCAGGGCCTGGCAGTCGCGGCCGGTGGCGAGCCAGTCGCGCCAGGCGCGGGACAGGAAATCGACGTAGCGCGCGCTGTGGGCGCCCACGTAGCTCGACGGATCGTAGTCGCGCGGCGCGATCACGTCGCCGAGCGAGGTGGCGTTGACGCGCGCCAGCACCGTCTCGGCGCGCAGGGGTTTCTCGAAGGATTCGGTGATCGCGCCGTCCTTCAGTTCGACGCCGCGGTGCAGGCCGTGGGCGCTGCTGTAGATGGTGAGCATGGAGGCAACCGGGTGAAAAGGCTGCGAAACAGTCTACGCATCCGGCACCGCAATGATTTTGCTTTCGCTTGCGCGTAAGTCTACACTTCTGGAAAAAACGCCTACCTATCGACCACCATGAGCACAAATCGCCCAAAAACCGAAATGGATGCCGTCGATCGTTCCATGCTGCGTCTGCTGCAGGACGACGGCGCGCTGTCGAACGCCGCGCTCGGCGAGCAACTCGCGCTGAGCGTCACGCCTTGCTGGCGGCGCCGCAAGCTGCTGGAGGACCAGGGCGTGATCACCGGCTACCAGGCCAATATCGATCGCCGCGCGGTCGGCCTGAACCTGCTGGCCTTCGTGCACGTGCGCTTCCACATTCACTCGGACAACACCGCCGACGATTTCGAGGCGGTGATCCGCAGCCGGCCCGAGGTGCTGTCCTGCCACAAGATCACCGGCGATGCCGACTACCTGCTGCAGGTGGTGGCGGCCGACCTGGATGCCTATGGCGAGTTCGTCGAGCGCGTGCTGCGCCGCCAGGCCGGCATCGCCTCGATCCAGTCGAGCCTGGCGCTGCGCGAGGTGAAGTTCTCGTCGCGGTTGCCGATTCCGGAGGCTTGAGGGGCGCGTCGTCAACCCCGGGCTTCGCGCGAACTCACCCCTTCCTTTCGATCCTGAACCCTTCCATGCCCAGCTCCGCCGCCCAGCCGCGCCCGATCCACGTCGAAACGCTCGACGCCGCCCGCTTCGAACCCTATGGCTGGAAACTCGGCAAGCCGGTGCGCGCGAACGGCGACGCGCCGGCCTTCCTGAGCCCGGCTTCCGATTTCTGGCGCGAGCATCTGTTCGATGCCGGCGCCGGCGGCCAGCCCGAGATCCTGTGGGTGAGCTATCGCAACCGCGAGATGCGGATCGCCTCGCTGGAACTGCATCGCGTGACGCAGCAGGCGATCGTGCCGCTCACCGCCCCCGTGGTGCACGTGGTGGCGCGCTCCGACGCGAGCGGCGCGCCCGATCCGGCCACCCTGCGCGCCTTCGAGATCCCGATCGGCGAAGGCGTCTGCATGGCGCCCGGCACCTGGCACGCCACGCGCGTGCGCGATCGCGAGGCGAGCTGCCTGATGCTGACGCGCGCCTCCACCACGCTCGACCTGATCGCGCATCTGAGCGCCGGGCAGCCGGCCGCCGAAAGCGAGATTCGCGCGATCGAGCCGCTGCTCGTCACGCCGCCGCTGCCGGGCTGAAGCCCGGCCGCCGAGCGCGGCGCCTTACTTCTGGCGCCACGCGAACGACACCGGGTACGCGGCGGAACGCGCCGTGATCATCGGGTCGGCCGGCTCGATGCCGGCCGGCAAGGCCGCCGGCAGGAACAGCAGGCGCTTCTGCGCGGCCACGTTGTCCTCGTCGAGCTTGTCGATGGTGATGGTGCCGAGCTCGACGCGGCGTCGCGTATCGGGCCAGGCGATCGACGGATCGTCGAGCTTGTCGCCGGCCTGCGCGAGCTGCAGCATCAGCCGGAAGCGCAGCGGCCCCTGCTTCACGCGCTCGGCGATCTCCTTCTGCAGGTAATCCGGCGCGGCCTTCGCGGTCTGCGCGTCGTCCAGGTAATGCGCGCCCGCCACCGGCACGAACTGGTAACGCCCGTAGGTGATCTTGCCCGCCGCATTGGTGAACTTGAAGGTGTTCACGCCGTAATAAGGCAGGCTCGCGTAGCTGACCGGCGCCGGCTTCGGCGCGGTGAGGAAGGCCTTCGCCACCGGGTGATCGGCCAGGTAGGCATCGAGCTGCGTCGGCTTCGGCGCATCGGGGCCGCTCTTGCCGAGCGCGATCAGCAAGTCGCGGAAGTCGTCGGCGGTCCGCGAAGGAAAGCCGTTGAAGGAATGCGCGACGATGTCACTCGCGCTGCCGTCGGGCAGCAGGAACTTGATCGCGAAACCGCGCGGCGACGCCAGCGCATGATTGTCGGGAATATCGGGAATCCCGGCGAAATTCGAAAAACGCACCACCACCGGCACGCTTGCCTTCTGCAGGTGCGGCGCCTTGCTGATCGCATGCGCGCCGGGCGCCGGCGTGAAGGTCCCCTCCAACACGATGCCCTTGGCATGCACGGCGCGCGCGCCGGCATGCTTGCCGAACACGCCGTTCAGCGCGTCGACCAGCTGGGTGGGCGTCGAACCTTCGCGAGGCTCGGCGGACGAGGCCGGCACCTGCGCGGCGGCGGTGCCGGCCAGCCAGGACAGGGTGGCGGCGAGGCAGGCCGCGCGCAGCAGGGAATTCGGGCGTTTCATGACGGGAGCTCCTTGGGGACCGTTCGATGGGTGAGGGGTGAAGCCGGTGCCGCTCGACGAGATGAGCAGCGGCGCCAGCTTACCGTCTAATACCAATAACAACAACTACAATTGTCATTATTATCGGAGCACGGCCGGAGCACCCGTTCTATAATTCGCCGCTTGAGATTCAGGACGCCAGCGTGACGACCAAGAACGACATCCTCAGTGCCCTCCAGCGCGAACCGCTGACGGTGGTGCAGCTTTGCGAGCGCCTCGGGCTCACGCGCAATGCCATCAACGTGCAGTTGAAGCAGCTGGAAGCGGAAGGTCGCGTACGGCGCCGCAAGGTGCTGCAGACCGGCCTGCCCGGCAAGCCGGCCGCGCTGTTCGAGGCCGCGCCGGGCAGCGAGGACAGCGCCTCGAGCGCCTATCGCGTGTTCCTGCTGGGGCTGCTCGGCGTGCTGGGCGAGCGCCTGTCGGGCAAGGAGCTGGAAAGCCTGATGGAAGAAACCGGCCGGCGGCTGGCGCGCGAGGGCGGCCTCGCGCCGGGCGCCGATTTCGCGGCCGACCTGGCGCGCGCGATGGGCGCGGCCGATTCGCTCGGCGCCAGCACCGAGGCGGTGCCGGTCGAGGACGGCGTGATGGTGCGCAACTACAGTTGCCCGCTGGGCGGCGCGACGCGCAGTGAGCCCTGCGTCTGCAAGGCGCTGGCCGCCTTCTTCTCGGAGGCGACCGGCAACCCGGTGACGGAATGCTGCCTGCGCGAGGATCGGCTGATCTGCCAGTACCTGGTGCAGGTCAAGCCGGAACGTAAGTCGGCCGCGAGGCGCAAGCGCGGCGCCTGAAGCACCTCCGGCACGCGACGGATAAAGCACAGGCCGCTGCCGTTCCGATGGCAGCGGCCTGTTCGTTTTCGGCGCCGGGCGGATCCGCCCCGGGCTGTCTCAGGCGGTATAACCGCCATTCACGTCGATCACCGAGCCGGTGATGTATCCCGCATCCGGGCCGGCCAGGAACACGATCGCGGCGGCCACCTCGTCGAGTTCCGCGATGCGCCGGATCGCATGCGAATCGAGCACGGCGCTCGGCAGCGCATCGCGCGCGCCGGCCGCCATGTCGGTATCCATGATGCCGGCCTGCACCACGTTGACGGTGATCCCGCGCGCGCCCAGATCGCGGGCCGCGCCACGCGTATAACCGACGATCGCGGCCTTGGTGGCGGCATAGTCGGTGGCGCCGGCGAACAGCACGCGCGTGCCCACCCCGGAACCCACCGAGATGATCCGCCCGCCTTCGGGCAGCACCCGCGCGGCCGCGCGGATCACGGCGATCACGCCGGCCGTGTTGACGGCCCATTGGCGGTCCATCGCGGCGTTGTCGATGGCGGGATCGTCGAGCGTCCTGCCCATCACGGCGATCGCCGCGTTGTTGACGACGATGTCGAGCCGGCCCAGCGCGGCGAGCACCTCGCGAACCAGCGGTTCGGCCGAGCCGGTGTCGCCCTGGTCGGCGCGGATCGCGACGGCGCGCACGCCGGTCTCGCGCAGCCGCGCCACCACCGCCTCGGCCTTCTCCTTCGATGCCACGTAGCTGATCGCCACGTCGGCGCCGCGCGCGGCCAGCGCCGCCGCCGTGGCCGCGCCGAGCCCGCGCGAGCCGCCCGTGACGAGCGCTACCTTGCCTTGCAATGTCTTGTCCATGTCTATTTCCTGGTCGAAATGCGCCGGCCGCGGCCCATCCCCACGATGGGCGCCGGTCGATACGCAGTGAATGGGTGACTCGACGCTCACCAGGGCAGGCGTTCGTCGAGGAAGAAAAAGCCGCCGCTCGGGCCATCCTCGTCGAGGCTCGCGTAGCGGATCACCGTGATCGCGCCGTCCTCGACGCTCAGGTTCGCGCGCTCGCCGCCCATCCCGGTGCGCAGCCAGCCGGGATGGACGGCGTTGACCTTGATCCGCGTGTCGCGCAGTTCCCCGGCGATCAGGATCGTGAAGGCATTGAGCGCAGCCTTCGAACTGTCGTAGCCGAGCGCGCGGATCGGGTACACCGGCGATGATGGGTCGGACAGGTGCGCGAGCGATCCGCGAATGCTCGACACGTTCACCACGCGGCCGGCATCGGCGCTTCTCAGTAACGGAAGCAGCGTCTGGGTGAGGAATACCGGCGCGAAGAAATTCGCCTCGAAGCTGTCGCGCAGCACGTCGGGCAGGGCCTGGCTCGGCGGCCGCGTGGCCGGCGTGCCGCCGTCGGGGCTGTCGAGCAGCACGGCGGCGTTGTTGATCAGGATGTCGAGCCGGCCATGGGCACGCTCGATCGCCTCGCGCGCGGCCAGGCGGTCCGCCTCGCGCGTGATGTCGAGCCGCAGCGAGGAGGCCGCGAGGCCACGCTCGCGCAGCGTCGCGGCGACGGCTTCGCCCTGGGCCGCATCGCGCGCGCCGACGATCGCGTGGGCGCCGAGTTCGGCCAGGCGCTGGCAGACTTCGAGGCCGAGGCCGCGCGCGCCGCCGGTCACGAGCGCGATCTTGCCGGCCAGCGAGGGCACGGCCTTGATGGTGTCAGTCATGATGGCTGCCCCCGCTGCTCAAGCCGCGTCCGCCGCGGGCAGCGGCGCCAGCAGATCGACGCCGCTGAACAGGCCGCCGAGCTCCATCTGGCGGCCGGCGGTCGCGAGCGGGCCGAGCACGATCGGGTGCAGCCCCGCATCGGACACCAGGGAGGCGGCCACGTCCAGGGCGTGGTCATCGTCGCCGGCCACGAACTGCACGCGCCGGTAGCCCGCCGGCACCGGCGCATAGAGCTTGGCGAACGGCAGCGTGTTGAAGGCCTTCACGACGCGCGCCGAAGGCGCGAGCCGCGCGATCAGCTCGCTGCCGGAATCGCCGTGGAGATCGTCGATACGAAAATCGGGCGCATAACTGAGAAAGATGTTGGTCGCGTCGACCAGGACACGTCCCCGCCAATCGATTCCGGCCGCGAGCAGGTCGCGCACGCCGGTCCATGGCAAGGCCAGCACCACCACCTCGCTGTCCAGCGCGTCGCCGAGATCCGCCGCCGCTGGCGGTGCACCCGCCTTGGCCAGGCTCGCGATGGCCGCTTCGCGGCCCCGGCGGTTCGCGACCCGCAACTCATGTCCCGCGGCCGCGAAACGCGCAGCCAGTGTCGCGCCGACCGTCGCGGCGCCGATGATGCCGATTCTCATGCCTGCTCTCCCTGAAGCGCGATCGAACGGCCTGCGCCGGCACGAGGCGTTCATTCGCAAATAAAATACCGATCATTACGATAACGGACGGTACTTTATTTGCGAGACGAGCGTCAAGCGTTTTATACTGATCGTTCTTGAAAATCGAAACAGGGAAGCAGGCGATGGGACGCCGCAGGGAATTCGACGAGGACGAGGCGCTGGAAGCCGCCTTGCTGGTGTTCTGGCAGAAGGGTTACGAGGGTGCCTCGTTCGACGATCTCACGCAGGCCACGGGCGTCGCGCGCCCCGGGCTCTATGCGGCCTTCGGCAACAAGGAGGCGCTGTTCCTCAAGGCGCTCGATCTCTATGAGACGCGCTACCTGGGTTTCATGAGCGCGGCGCTCGACGCGGCCAGCTCGCGCGAGGTGGTCGAGCGGATCCTGCACGGCTGCGCCCGGCTGCATACCATGAGCCATGCCCATGCCGGCTGCCTCGGGCTCAATGGTGCGCTGGCCTGCTCCGACGACGCCGCATCGATCCAGCACGAACTGAACCGGCGCCGCAACGCCTCGCAAGCGGCATTGCGCAAGCGCCTGGAGCGTGCCCAGCGCGAGGGCGACCTGCCCGCGTCGGCCGATTGCGCGACGCTGGCCGCATACGTGGCCGCCGTCACGCAAGGGATGGCGGTGCAGGCCAAGGCCGGCGCATCGCGCAAGACGCTCGAGGCACTGGCCGCGCATGTGCTCGACGGCTGGCCGGGATCGAGCTGAAGCCGGTTCGCGAAGGCCGGCAATCGCGACGCGCCGGCCTTCCCCGTCCTCACTTCCCCTTGTCGTGCTCGGCCAGCCCGATCGCCTTGTAGTCGTAGGTCGGGTAGAACTCGGTGCGATACGCGCCCCAGGCGGTGTCCTCGAGCACGCGGTTCACCTCGCGCACGCGCGAGGCCGGCAGGCGCAGCGTGATCACCTGCCCGATCCCCATCGCCACGTACCAGCTCACGACCTCCACGCCCGGCGGCGGAAACGCCTTGTAGAAACCCTGCTTCGCCAGTTGCGCGTTCAGCTCGCTGAGCGGGCGCGACTGGTCGTGCTTGAGGAAGATGGTCAGCAGGACCGCGTTGTCGGGCGTGGCGACCTGGGTGCCGACGGGCGGCGTGCCCGAGGGCTGGGCATGGCCGACGGCGGGAAGCAGCGCGGCCATGGCGGCGGCGCCGAGGGCAAGCAGACGGATGCGGCGATTCAATCCTGCAATAAACGGCATGTTCTCGCTCCTGGGTCGAAGCGGGCCGCGCGGGATACGCGGCCCGGGCGTCAGCCGGGCGAGCGTACACCCGATCGCTGTCATGAACCTGGCGCGTGGATGCCGGGGCGGTCACCCGCGGCGCGCGGCCGGTGCGGCCCGAACGCGCCGCGCAAGCGCCGTCAGCCCATCAGGTGCCGCAGCAAACCGGCGCTGGCGATGCCGACCAGCACCGTCGGCAGCAGGGACAAGCGCATCGAGGCGAGCAAGGTGATGGCCAGCGCCAGCAGGTCGGCCGGGTCGCGCGCCACGAAGGCGGGCGCGATCACCGAGATCAGCACGCAGCCGGGCACGTTCTCCATCACGGCGCGCAGGCGCGGCCCCGGCGTGCGATCGCGCAGCGCCACGTAGCCGAGGATGCGCGTCAGATAGGTGGAGGCCGCCATCAGCACGATGGTGAGCAGGGTGGGCCAGTCAAGCATCGCGCGCCTCCATGCGCCAGGCCGCGATCGAGGCGGCCACCAGGCCCGCGCAGGCGCCGGCCGGCACGTACCAGGCCGCGCCCGGCGCCAGCCGGTAGACCACCGCCGCCACCACCAGGCTGACCAGCCAGGGATGGCAGGCGCGCACGCCCTTCCACATGCCGCGCAGCAGCACCAGGAAGACGGCCGTGAAGGCCATGTCGAAGCCGTAGCGCTCGACATCGCCGAGCACCGGGCCGAGGCCGGCGCCCAGCGCCGTGAACGACACCCAGGTACCCCACAGGCACAGCGCGACGCCCGCGTAATAGCGCATGCTGACGCGATCCGAGCGGCGCGCGCCGGCATCGGCCAGCGCCATCGCCCAGCTTTCGTCGCACATCAGGAACAGCGCGGCGAGCGCGCGCGGCAGCGGCACGTGGCGCAGCAGCGGCGCCAGCGCCGCGCCCATCAGGATATGGCGCGCGTTGACCAGGAACGACATCGCGACGATCAGCGCGATATGCGGCGGCGAGGTCCACAGCCGCACGGCCGCGAACTCGGAACCGCCACCGAAATTCATGCCCGCCATCAGCGGCACCTCGAGCACGCTCAGGCCCTTCTGCGCCGCCTGCGCGCCGAGCACCAGCGCGAACGGAATGAAACCCATCATCACCGGCACCGCGGCCCGCATCCCGCGGGCAAATTCCGACGCGGCCACCGGCCCCTTCAATACAGCATCCGACGTAAGCAAACGACTCATCACTACCTCCTTGCGGGGTAGCATTCTCCGCCAAACGCCATGAAATCGGGTTGCGTAGTTGCCAGACAAACCCAATAATTTGGCACTGGATGCCAATGAATACGGAGATATTGGAATGAAAGGCCAATTCAAGCTCGATGCCATCGATCGGCGCATCCTGCAGGCGCTGCAGCGCGACGGGCGCATGCAGAACATCCGCCTGGCCGACGAGGTCGGGCTGTCGCCCTCGCCCTGCCTGCGGCGCGTGCGCCTGCTGGAGGAAGCCGGCGTGATCGAGAAGTACGTGGCGGTGGTGGATGCCTCGAAGGTCGGCAAGGCGCTCAGCGTGTTCGTGCGCGTCTGGCTCAAGGCGCAGGATTCGGAGACGGTCGACCGTTTCGCCGACGCGGTGCGCCTGCTGCCCGACGTGGTGGAGTGCCACCTGATGGCGGGCGACTGCGATTTCCTGCTGCGCGTGGTGGTGGCCGACCTGGAGGAATACCGGCGCTTCCAGGCCGAGCACCTGACGCGAATCCCCGGCGTGCAGAGCGTCAAGACCGAGATCCCGACGCAGAAGATCAAGCTGACCTCGGAAATCCCGATGTGAGCCCGAGCGCGGGCGGCCGCGCTCGGGGGCCGGGTCGTTTCAGCGCGTCGCGACGATGAACAGGCGCGGGAACGGCAGCAGCACGGTGCCGTCCTCGTGGATGCGATAGGCATCCGCGATCGCCTCGCGATAGCGAACCAGGAAGGCGGCCTGTTCCTGCTCGTCGAGCCGCGCCAGGAAGGGCCGCAGCGCGCTGCCCTTGAACCACTCGACCACCGCGTCGGCGCCGCCCTCGAGCTGGTGGTGATAGACGGTGCGCCAGACGTCGACACGCGCGGCCAGCGGCCGGAGCAGCGAGAAGTACCAATCCGCGCCGAAGCGCATGGTGCGTTCGGCGCCGCCGAGCTTCGCGGCCCAGGGGCCGTCGGCGGCCACCTCGCGCATGATGCGATGCGCGGGCTCGTCGAGGTTGTCGGGCATCTGCACCGCCAGCACGCCGCCCTCGGCGAGCTGGCCGAGCAGCTTCGGGAACAGCACCGGGTGGTCGGGCACCCACTGCAGCACCGCGTTGGCGAGGATCAGGTCGAACGGCCCGGGCGCGTCCCAGGCGGAAATGTCGACCTGCTCGAAGTTCAGCCGGGGCAGGCGCTGGCGTGCCGAGGCCAGCATGTCGGCCGAGCTGTCGAGGCCGCTCACCCGCGCTTGCGGAAAACGCGCGGCCAGCATCTCGGTGGAGTTGCCGGGGCCGCAGCCGATGTCGACCGCCTCGCGCACCGCGATGTCGGGCACCGCGAACAGCAGGTCGCGTACCGGGCGCGTGCGTTCGTCCTCGAACTTCCGGTACTGCGATGCGTAGTGTTGGTCGTGCCTGGTGCTCATGATCGGCTCCTGTCTCGGCGGATGGGAAGGATCGGCAAGCGGGCGGAGCATGCAGCAGCGGCGCGAACGAGGGGCTTCCGGCGGCATGATCGCCCTGTCTCGCGAACGCCTTCGCCATCTCGCCTCGGCCGCGCTCCGCCGGGTTCGCCGGATTCGATGGGCTGCAGTATAGTCGCGGCAAATCGGGCCGCGCATGCCCCGCGCGGCCACAATATTCATGACTGCCTGTCCTCAATCGCCGGAGCGCCCATGATCGGTCTCGACCTGCTCGCCTCGTTCGCCGCCGCGGCCCGTCACGCCAGTTTCGCGGCCGCCGCGCGCGAGCTGGGGCTCTCGCCGTCGACCATCGCCAAGAACATCGCGCGGCTCGAGGCGAGGCTCGGCGTGCGCCTGTTCCATCGCACCACGCGGCAGGTCACGCTCTCCAAGGAAGGCGAGGAAATCCACGCGCGCTGCCGGCTGATCCTGGAAGAAGTCGAGTCGCTGGAGACCGCCGCCATCGAGGCGCGCGGCGAAGTGCGCGGCACGCTGCGCATCGACATGCCGCTCAGCTACGGCAAGCAGGTGGTGATGCCGGTGCTCAGGCAACTGAACGCGCGGCATCCTGCGTTGACGATCGACGCGCGCTTTTCCGATCGCACGGTGGACGTCGTCAAGGACGGGCTCGACGCCGCGATCCGGATCGGCCCGCTGGCCGATTCGAGCCTGGTGGGCCGGCAGTTCGACGCGCAATACTTCTGCACCTACGCGAGCCCGGCCTATCTCGAACAGCACGGCGAACCGGCCTCGCCCGACGAGCTCGGCGAGCACACCTGCCTGCTGTTTCGCGTGCCTTCGACCGGCCGCGAGCGCGCCTGGCACTTCCGCAGCGGCCGCCGCGAGCGTTCGCTCACGCCCGACAGCCGCATGTATCTCGGCGACGGCGAGGCCCTGATCGAGGCGGCCGTCGCCGGGCTCGGGCTGGTGCAGACGCCGCGCTACCTGGCCACCCGGGCGCTCGAGAACGGCGAGCTGGTCGAGGTGCTCAAGCGCCATCGCGCGCCGCCGCTGCCGATCTCGCTGGTCTATCCCAGCCAGCGCCACGTGCCGCTGCGCGTGCGCGTGCTGCTCGACGCGCTGCTGGCGAGCCGCCGCGCCGTGCGCGCCTGATCGATCCACGCCGCTGAAACAGGAAACGGCCGGCGCGCCCGCCAGGGTCGCGCCGGCCGCCTCGCATCGGCACGCGATCAGTTCAGCGCCGAGCGCACGATCTCGTAGCCGATCATCGCCACCGCCACCACCAGGTAGCCGCGCAGCACCGCCATCCACAGCTTGCTCTCCATCGGCATCGAGGGCGCGGGCAGTTGCTCGATCGGCGCCATCCGCCAGACGCGCTTCTCCTCGTCGCTCCAGCGCGGCGCGCCGATCGCGCGCAGCGGGAAGCGGCTGTTGCGATAGAACAGCGTGCAGACGAAGCCGACCACGCCGAGCGCGCTGCCGCCCGCGAGGATGTCGACGATGGTCTCGCCGCTGATGTCGGGGAACACGGTGGCGGCGGTCAGCACGATCGACAGCATCACCAGCACCCACACGACCGCGCCGGTGAACAGGTTCAGCCACTTGCCGTTGCACCAGGGGCCGAGCACCGAGCGATCGTTGCAGAGCAGCAGCAGGAACACCGTCGCGCTGGGCAGCAGCACGCCGGCCAGCGCCTGCACGGCATTGGTCAGGAAGCCGAGGAAGGCGTCGCTCGACACCAGGGTGACGGTGGCGGCCAGCGCGATCAGGCCGGCATAGGCGACATAGAACCACTTCGCCTGGTGCACCGGGCGATGCAGCGAGTGACGCACGCCGAACACGTCGCCGACCGCGTAGGCGGTGGCCAGCGAGACGGCCGCCGCGCCGATCACGCAGGCATCGAGCAGCGCGATCGCGAACACCGTGGCCGGGTAGCTGCCCACGTACTTGTCGAGCGCGGCGAGCACGGCGCCGGCATCGGTGAAGTTGCCGAACTCGGGCTTGCCGGCGTACATCGCCGCGCAGAAGCTGATCATCGCCACCGCGCCGATCATCACCAGGCCGATGCCGAGCCAGAGATCGAGCTTCTCGTAGCGGCTGAAGGCCGGCGTGATGCGCTTGTCGACCACGTAGCTCTGCTGGAAGAACAACTGCCAGGGCGCCACCGTGGTGCCGACGATGCCGATCACCAGCAGCATCACGTCGGCCAGCTTCGAATGCGCGGGCCAGCCCGGCACCAGGAAGTCATGCAGCATCTGCGAGGCGGGCGGGTGCACCGCGTGCAGCACCGGCACCAGCAGCAGGCTGCCGGCCACCAGCACCAGCGCGAAACGCTCGAAGCGCCGGAAGCTGCCGGTGCAGACCGCCGCGATGGTGATCAGCGCCGCGCCGACCACGCCCGGCACCTTCGGCAGGCCGAAATAATGCAGCGCGAAGGTGACGCCGATGAACTCGGTGACGATGGTCAGCGCGTTGAGCACGAACAGGTCGATCGCGCTGAACGCTCCCCAGAAGCGGCCGAAGCGCGCGAAGATCAGGCGTGCATGGCCCACGCCGGTCACCGCGCCCAGCCGCGCCACCATCTCCTGGTTCACGTAGAGCACGGGGATCAGCAGCATCAGCGTCCAGAGCAGGGTGGTGCCGTAGTTCTGGCCGGCCTGCGTGTAGGTGCCGAACGCGCCGGCATCGTTGTCGCCGACCATCACGATCAGGCCGGGGCCGAGGATCGCCAGCAGGGTGCGCCAGCGCGCGAGCCAGCCCTTGCGCGGCGCGGTGTCGTGCCGCTCGATGGTGCCGAGCGCGCCGCGGATGTCGCCCAGATGGGCCTCGTCGAGGACCGCGTGGTTGGCCTGCGTCGGCGGGAATTGCGAGGAAGTGGACATGTGGTGTCTCGTCGAAAGGACGCGACGACGCGGGCGGCATGCCGGGAATGCATGCCGCCTCGGGAGGTCGCGAAAACGATGGATCGATGGACGACGAAAACGGCATGCCCCGCACGCGATGACGGATGCGGATACGCAAGGCGGCAGGCCGCGGCGGGCTGCCGTTTCGGTCGTCGGATGGGCCGGCGCTGGCACGCGCCGGCCGGCGCCGGATCACGGGGATCGGCGCGGCTCGTCGTGGATCACTGTGCTGCGGGATATCGGCATGAAGCGGCGCGCGATATCGAACCCTCCCTTCGTACCGGCATCGATACGGGCGTGTTGATCCATACGGCCCGGGACGTCGCGAACGCAGGCATCCGGCAACGGACGTGCGTCGGCAACGGCTCGAGGCCGCACCAATGAGGGTGCACGGGAAGCAAGGGGAACTTCGGCGCGCACCGTCCTGCCTGCTGGCGGGACGGCGGCGAGATGGGAATCAGCGCGTGGAGTCCCGCCGGTCAGGCGGAAAGAGAGATCGGAGATCGACTACTGCTACTGTCCAAGATGGATGACCTTCAGTCGGAAAACGGGCGAATTCTGCGCGGTCGGATTCGAGGCGTCAACCGTCTTTCGCAGGATTTTTATTACGCCCTTCTTACGCGCTTCGTGCCGCCTTCGAGGCATGAAGCCGCCGCCGCGCGGCGCGCCGCCGACGATTCGAATATCCCCTGCACTGCGAAGCATTTTTTTGTTGCGCCGCGTGACAGACGCGGCATAGAATCCGCCCTGTCTCGAACCCAAGCCGATTCATCATGGAACCCCAGCCTAGTAGCGACAGTCGTTCGCCGGCCCTGCCCGGCGACCCCAGGACCAATACGCGCTAGCGCCTGCCTTTCCCGTAGCCGCTGCCCGTATTGACGGTGCAGCGCGCCTCCCCGGCCCGATCACGGCCGCCCCAGCACGCTCCCCTGCCTCGAACACCCGATGCGGCCCGCCCGCCTCGGCCATGGATCGCTTTCGCCCGACGCGGGCGAAGCGGAGGTGCATCATGTACGTGCAGCAATTCCTTTTCGTTTCGCATTCCTACTTTACCAACCGCGACGACGTGCTCGGCGGTTACCTGCCGCCCGCCGCCGATCCGCGAGCCTATGCCGCCCCGGCCCCGGGCCCGGCGCCGCGCCGTCATCAAGCCGTATCGGAACCGGTGCAGGATTCCCGCCAGGCGGACAGGCAGGACGGCACCGCAGCCGACGCGCCCCGGCGCAACTGAATCCCGCGTTACGCGCCTCGCGGGCGCCTCAGCCGATTCATGCCCGCGATGCGCGGCGTCCCCTCGTCGTCGACAACCACACTCCCTGCAAGCCGATGAAAACACTCGCCCTCAAGCAGCAGCCCACGCGTTCGCCGCGCGCATCCAAGTCCTTCGCTTCGGCCACGTCCTGCCAGCCTCGGCCGTTCGCGATGCTCGCCGCCACCGTCTCGATCCTCGCCGCCGCGTCGGCGCATGCGCAGGAGGCGCCCGCCGCCGCGCCGGGCGGCGACGACGCCTCGCCTGCCGGGCTCTGGCAACGCGCCGCCCTGTTCGGCGACATGGGCGGGCTGCGCCCCGCGCTCGACACGCTCGGCATCACGCTGGCGCTGCAGGAGACCAGCGAATACTTCCGCAACGCCAGCGGCGGCACGCAGCGGATCGGCGCCTACGACGGCCTCACGCAAGGCACCCTCAGCGTCGATACCGGCAAGCTGTTCGGCCTGGCCGGCGGCACCTTCAATGTCAGCGCGCTGCAGATACACGGCAGCAACCTCAGCGCGCGCGCGCTGGGCGCCCAACAAGCCGTCAGCGGCGTGGAGGCGAACGCGGGCACGCGGCTCTGGGAGCTCTGGTACGGGCAGCAGTTCGCGGGCGGCGCGGCCGACCTGCGCATCGGCCAGCAGAGTCTCGACCAGGAATTCATGCTGAGCCAGTACGCGAGCAGCTTCGCCAATGCCACCTTCGGCTGGCCGGTACTGCCCTCGGTCGACATGCCCGGCGGCGGCCCCGCCTATCCGCTCTCCTCGCTCGGCGCGCGCCTGAAGCTCAAGCCGACCCCGGCGATCACGGTGCTAGCCGGCGTGTTCGACGGCTACCCGGGCGGCAGCGCGCAGAACGACGCGCAGCAAGGCAATGCACACGGCACGCGCTTCAACCTGCATGACGGCGCGCTATGGATCGGCGAGCTGCAATACGCGCTCAACCAGGCGCAGGGCGAGGCGCCCGATGCCAGGCCGAGCGGCTTGCCCGGCACCTACCGGCTCGGCTTCTGGTATCTCTCGGGACGTTTCGACGATCCGCGCCAGGACAGCAGCGGCCTGCCGCTCGACTCGCCGGCCTCGAACGGCATCGCGCGAACCCATCGCGGCAACTACGGCGCCTACGCGGTGGCGGACCAGATGGTGTGGCGCTCGACCGGCAACGCGGCGCGCTCGCTCGGCGTGTTCACGCGCGTGATGGGCGCGCCCGACGATCGCAATTCGGTGAGTTTCTCGGCACAGGCCGGCATCGCGTTGAAGGCGCCGTTCGACGGCCGCGACAACGACACGGCGGGCCTCGCGATCGGCTACACCAACGCCACGCTGAACGTGGACGCCGCGGCCGGCGCGACGCTGGGCATCGCCGGCGCGAAGCGCATCAACGAGACGGTGTTCGAGGCGACCTACCAGTACCAGGTCGCGCCATGGTGGATGCTGCAGGGCGACCTGCAATACATCGTGCGGCCCAGCGGCGGTTATTACCTGCCCGCGAACGGCGGCTCGGCGCGCAGGATCGGCAACGAGGTGGTGGCGGGCTTGCGCACCGTGGTGAACTTCTGAGTCGGGTCATCGCCGGCGAGCCGCCGGCGATTCGCGCTCAACGGAATGCGCTGCCGCCCTCGAAGGCGCGCGCCACGAAGCGCTCGGCGATGCGCCGATGCGCCTCGCCATCGGGATGCAGGCGATCCGGCAAGGGCAGCTCGGCCTCGTCCTCGGCGCCGTACAGCGCGAGGCCATCGAGATAGTGCAGGTTCGGATCCGTGGCCGCGCGCTGCGCCACGATGCGCTGCAAGGCCTCGCGAATGACTTCGAGCGTGAGCTTGCCGGCCGCGCGCTCGCCCGGCTCGCCGGTGGCGCGAAACAGCACCTTGCCGCTCGCCAGCGCCTCCAGATCGAACGCGCCGGGGCCCGGCGTGCGCTCGTGGATCTCGCAATGGATCGGCGAGACCACCAGCAGCGGCGTGTCGGGATGACCGTCGCGGATCGTGTCGAGAAAGCCGTGCACGGCCGGCGCGAACGCGCGCTGGCGCATCAGGTCGGCGTTGACGAGGTTGATGCCGAGTTTCAGGCTGATCAGGTCGGCGCGCGTGTCGCGAATGGTGCGTGCCACGAAGGGATCGAGCAGCGCGCTGCCGCCGAAGCCGAGATTGAGCAGGCTGACGCCGGCCCGCGCGGCGGCCAGCGCCGGCCAGATCGTCGAGGGGCTCGCCGCGTTCGAGCCCTGGCTGATCGAGCTGCCGTGATGCAGCCAGACGCGCCGGCCGTCGTCGCCGACCGGTTCGAGGGCGGCGTCGCTGCGCAGCGCCACCAGCAGCGTGGCCTCGTTGTGCGGCAGCCAGAGCTCGACGCGCTTGTCGTGCGTGGGCAGGCCGGCGAAGCGCAGCGTGGCGGCCGCGCCGGGTTCGTGGCTGGCCGCGCCCGTGCCGAGCGAGATCACCACGGTGTCGCCACCCTCGGCGCTGGCCTGCGCGACCCGCGCGCCGTCCACCAGCAGGTCGTAGACGCCGGGCGGCCGGGCCGGCACGCCGGCATAGCGATAACGCGTCGGCAGCGTATCGAGTTCGATCGCGCTGGCACGCGTGCGGAACACCAGGCGCACGCCCGAGGGCTGCGCCTCGACCATCGCGAACTGCGCGTCGAGCCCGCGCGAGCGCGCCCAGGCCGGCAGGCGATGGACCAGCACGCCGCGCGCGGTGGTCTCGAGTTCGAGCGCGCCCTGCACCAGGGCGTCGGTGATCGGCGTCGCGATCGGCAGGATTTCGGCATTCGTCATCTGGTGGCTCCATCGATGGCGGCCCGGCGGCACCAAAAGAAAACGGCCGATCTTGCGATCGGCCGTCCTCGGCTTAGATCCGGGCCAGTCGGCCCGGCGGATCATACGCTCACTTCACGCTCGCGAGACCGGATCAGCCCAGATCGAAACGATCCAGGTTCATCACCTTGGTCCAGGCCGCGACGAAGTCCTCGACGAACTTGCGCTTCGCGTCGCCGCTCGCGTACACCTCGGCCAGCGCCCGCAGCACCGCATTGGAGCCGAACACCAGGTCCGCGCGGGTGCCGGTGTACTTCACCTCGCCGCTCGCGCGGTCGCGCCCTTCGTACACTTCGGCGCTCGCATCGGCAGCCTTCCACTCGGTGCCCATGTCCAGCAGGTTCGCGAAGAAGTCGTTGCTCAGCACGCCGACGCGATCGGTGAACACGCCGTGCTGGCTGCCGTCGAAGTTGGCGCCCAACACGCGCAGGCCGCCGACCAGCACGGTCAATTCCGGCGCCGTCAAGGTCAGCAACTGCGCCTTGTCGACCAGCAGCGCCTCGGTCGACGGGCCGCCTTCCACGCGACGATAGTTGCGGAAGCCGTCGGCAACCGGCTCGAGCACCGACACGGATTCGACATCGGTCTGATCCTGGCGCGCATCGACACGACCCGGTGCGAACGGGACGTCGATCTTCACGCCCGCGGCGGCCGCGGCCTGCTCGACGCCAACCACGCCGGCCAGCACGATCACGTCGGCCAGCGATGCCTTGCCCGACGCGGCCTGGATGGCCTGCAGCCTGGGCAGCACGTCGACGGCGGCCTTGTTGACCGCCCAGTCCTTCTGCGGCGCCAGGGCAAGCCGGGCGCCATTGGCGCCGCCGCGCTTGTCGCCGCCGCGGAAGGTCGAGGCCGAGGCCCATGCGACCGAAACCAGCTCACCGACCGACAGCCCCGACGCGGCGATCTTTTCCTTCAGATCGGCGATATCGGCGGCGCTCGGCTGGTGCGTGGCAGCCGGCAGCGGGTCTTGCCACAGCAGGTCTTCCTTCGGGATTTCCGGGCCGAGGTAGCGTGCCTTCGGGCCCATGTCGCGGTGGGTCAGCTTGAACCATGCACGCGCGAAGGCTTCGTTGAACGCCTGCGGATCACCCAGGAAACGACGCGAGATCTTTTCGAATTCCGGGTCGTAGCGCAGCGTGAGATCGGTCACCAGCATCGTCGGCTTGCGCTTCTTGGACGGATCGAACGGGTCGGGAATCAGGTCCGGCGCATCCTTCGCCTCGAACTGAATGGCACCCGCCGGGCTGCGCGTCTGCACCCATTCGTACTTGAACAGGTTCTCGAAGAAGTAGTTGCTCCACTGCGTCGGCGTCTGCGTCCAGACCACCTCGAGGCCGGAGGTGATGGCGTCGGCGCCCGCGCCGCTGCCGAAGCTGCTGGTCCAGCCCAGGCCCTGCGTTTCGAGCGAGGCAGCTTCCGGATCGGCACCGACGTGGTCCGCCGAGCCCGCGCCGTGCGTCTTGCCGAGCGTGTGGCCGCCGGCGATGAGCGCGACGATTTCCTCGTCGTTCATCGCCATGTTGCCGAAGGTCGCGCGGATCGCCGGCGCCGCGGAAGCCGGATCGCCGCTGGCGTTCGGACCTTCCGGGTTCACGTAGATCAGGCCCATTTCGGTCGCGGACAGCGGATTGTCCTTGAGCGTTTCCGGATTGCGGTGCGACAGCCAGGCCTTCTCGTCACCCCAATTCACGTCCAGGTCCGGCTCCCACACGTCTTCGCGACCTGCCGCGAAACCGAAGGTGCGGAAACCCGAATTTTCCAGCGCGACATTGCCCGCCAGGATGATCAGGTCGGCCCACGAGATTTTCTGGCCGTACTTCTGCTTGACCGGCCACAGCAGACGACGCGCCTTGTCCAGGCTGACGTTGTCGGGCCACGAGTTCAGCGGTGCGAAACGTTGCTGGCCGCGCCCCGCGCCGCCGCGGCCGTCGACCATGCGGTAGGTGCCGGCGCTGTGCCAGGCCATGCGGATGAACAGGCCCGCGTAGCTGCCCCAGTCGGCCGGCCACCATGCCTGCGAGTCGGTCAGGACCTTCTTCAGGTCGGCCTTGAGCGCGCTGTAGTCCAGTTGCTTGAATTCCTTGCGATAGTCGAAACTCTCGCCAAGCGGATTGGAACGATTGGAATGCTGATTCAGCAGATCGACGCGCAGCTGCTTGGGCCACCAATCGCGATTGGTGGTGCCGCCGCCGGCCGAGTGGTTGAACGGACACTTCGCCTCATTCGACATCTGTATTCTCCTTGTTCGCTAACGCTTGCCCGGCTCGTGGGGGAGGAGGAGCCGGGAATGCCAGGTGCTCGTCAATCATCGTGCTGGTGAATACTAAACGCTGCATTTGCCGAGCGGAAATTGGATTATTTGATCGACGGGAATCGAAAAAACTAACACCCGGCATCTGGGACCCTGCAACCCGCACGTGCCGCGCAGCGTAGCCGCGCTTCATGTCGAAACGATGAGGGTCGAGGTTTTGCGGCGATGCATCAAAGCACGATCGACGGTGCAACGAAGCACGGACGTGCAGCATGACGGATCCGGCGAAATCGTGCCGCGAGGCGGGCGCGCCTGCCCAGCATTGCATTGCGAGGGGCAACAATCGCCGCAACAATGACGGCGTCGCGCGCCGCGATCATTGCTCGCCTTGATGCCCTGGCCGGCCGATCCGTCGCCGCTCGGATCGCCTCGCGTTGCGCTTGCCGCACGGCAATATGTTCCCGCGCGCAACCAAATCGCGGCGCGATGCGCCATGATGCTCGCGTGATGTCTTCACTCCGGACCGCCTCGATGACCCGTATTCGCAATCCTCTTAATCTCGCGCAGTTGCAGGCCTTCGTGGCCGCCGCGCATCATCGCAGCCTGCGCGCCGCCGCGCGCGAGCTCGGCGTCACGCAGCCGGCGATCACGCACACGATCCGCGAGATCGAGCACGCGCTGAACGCCGAGCTGATGGTGCGCAGCGTGCGCGGCGTCGAGCTGACCGCCTGCGGCCATGCCCTGCTGCCGCGCGCCGAGCAGTTGCTCGGCGACATGCGCCGCGCGGTGGAGGCGGTCGAGCAGGTGAAGGGCGAAATGTCGGGGCGCGTGGCGGTCGCCACCATGCCCTCGATCGCGCTGACCGCGCTGCCGCGCGCGGTGCAGAAATTCCGCGCCACCATGCCGAGCGTGCAGTTGCACCTGGCCGAGCTGTCGGTGCCCGAGGCCATGACGCAGCTCGGCAACGGCACGCTCGACCTGGCCGCGATCCATCACATCCCGGCGCTCGATCGCGAGTTCGTGCAGACGCCGCTGCTGTCCACCGAATTCGTGATCGTGATGCGCGCCGGCCATCCGCTCGCCAAGGCACGCAGCCTCGCCGAGCTGCTCGACGCCGAATGGATCGTGACGGTGGACGCCGAGGATTTTCCGCACAGCGTCATGATGGCGATGTTCACCACCCACGGGCTGCCGCTGCCCCGCCGCCTGCTGCGCGCGCCCTCCTCGTTCTCGGTCACGCTCGGCCTGGTGTCGCGCTCGGACGTGATCGGCTGCTTCACCAAGCCGCTGGCCGAGATGGTCGCGCCGCTGGGAATCCGCATCGCCGCCGTCGAGGAGACGCTGCCGAACTACGAACTGTCGATCCTGTCGCGCCGCGACCTGCTGCCGACGCCGGCCGTCACGCAGTTCATCGCCTGCCTGAAGCAGGCGGCGGCCGATACGCTGGGCTGAAGGCCGAACTACGAGCCATGCACCCGCGCGGTGCACGCGCTCGCGCCGAAACCGGTTTCGGCATCAATTACCGAAAGCTTCCTTACATTCTTTCGAAAACCTCAATAAAAACCGCCTCTCGCGGGCGCGTCCCGCTATCCGGGCTTCCACTAGGCACCCGCTGGGCTTTTTGTCTTGATAATGTTCCGCGAACGCTCGTCCGCATCGGGCGGGCGTTTCCAGTCAGCCCGGCAGCAGCCGCACCGGGCGGAGCGCACTGCGGCACGACCGCGCGCAAACCACCGTACAACGAGGAGTCATAGTGAAAAAAGTTCTGGCGGCCCTGACGGTTGCCCTGCTTGCCGTGTCGGCAGGCGGCGCCTACGCAAAAGACTGGTCGACGGTCCGCTTCGGCGTCGACGCGAGCTACCCGCCGTTCGAATCGAAGGGCGCGGACGGCAAGCTGGTCGGCTTCGACGTCGACCTGGGCAACGAAATCTGCCGCCGCATCGCCGCGAAGTGCGTGTGGGTCGAAAACGACTTCGACGGGATGATCCCGGCGCTGAAGGCTCGCAAGTTCGACGGCGTGCTGTCGTCGATGTCGATGACCCCGCAGCGCGCCGAACAGATCGCCTTCTCGGCCAAGCTGTTCAACACGCCGACGCGCCTGGTCACCAAGTCCGGCGCCAAGCTGCTGCCGACCGCCGATTCGCTCAAGGGCAAGACGGTGGGCGTCGAGCAGGGCACGATCCAGGAAACCTACGCGAAGACCTACTGGGCGCCCAAGGGCGTGACGGTGGTGCCTTACCAGAACCAGGACCAGGTCTACGCCGACCTGCTGTCGGGCCGCCTCGACGCCACGCTGCAGGATGCCGTGCAGGCCGAGATCGGCTTCCTGAAGACGCCGCGCGGCAAGGGCTATGCGTTCGCCGGTGGCGACATCGACGATCCGAAGACGCTCGGCGAAGGCGCCGGCGTGGGCCTGCGCAAGGAAGACACCGACCTGAAGGCGAAGATCGACGGCGCGATCGCCGCGATGCGCAAGGACGGCACGTACGACAAGATCGCCAAGAAGTACTTCGATTTCGACGTCTACGGCAAGTAAATCCCGCCGCGACGCGGCAGCCGACGGGCCCTTCGGGGCCCGTTGTCATTGGTGCGGCAGGTGCCCGCGCGAGCGCGCGCCCGGGCCGCCGGGCCGGGATCGTCCGCCCGGCGCCCCCGCTTGCCGCGCGCAACGTACAATCGTCGTTTCCCCGTTCCTGACGACTCCGCTCGGCGGCCCAGGCCGCCCGCCCCCCGATCATGCAAACGCTGACCCATCCGCTGATTTCCCCCGCGCTCGGCACCGAACGCCACATCACCAGCTTCCATTACGGTCCGCGCAGCGGGAAGAAGGTCTATATCCAGTCGTCGCTGCATGCCGACGAACTGCCCGGCATGCTCGTCGCGACCCTGCTGCGCCGCCATTTCGCCGCGCTCGAGGCGGCCGGGCGGCTGCGCGACGAAATCGTGGTGGTGCCGGTGCCGAACCCGATCGGCCTGTCCCAGCACGTGTTCGGCGACCATCTCGGCCGCTTCGAACTGAACACCATGCAGAACTTCAACCGCAACTTCCATGACCTGGCCGCGCTGGTGATGCCGCGCATCGAGGGCCGGCTGGGCAAGGACGCGGCGCAGAACCTGCTGGCCGTGCGCGCGGCGGTGCGCGAGGCGCTCGACGAGCAGAAACCGCGCACCGAGCTCGAATCGCAGCGGCTCGCGCTGCAGCGCCTGTCGTTCGACGCCGACGTGGTGCTCGACCTGCATTGCGACAACGACGCCGTGATGCATCTCTATACGAACCCCGATCTGTGGGAGGACGTCGAGCCGCTGGCGCGCTACCTGGACGCCCAGGCCTCGCTGCTCGCGCTCAATTCGGTCGGCAACCCGTTCGACGAGGTGCACAGCTTCTGCTGGTCGGAGCTGCGCGAGCGCTTCGGCAGCCGCTTCCCGATCCCGAACGGCGCGATCTCGGTGACGGTCGAGCTGCGCAGCGAGCGCGACGTGTCCTACGAATTCGCCGAGCGCGACGCGCAGGCGATCGTCGATTACCTGACCCTGCGCGGCTCGATCGACGGCACGCCGGCGCCGCTGCCGCCGCTGGCCCATCCCGCCACCCCGCTGGCCGGCACCGAGCCGCTGGTGGCGCCGGTATCGGGCGTGCTGGTGTTCCGCACGCCGGTGGGCATCGTGGTGGAGCCGGGCCAGGAGATCGCCGATATCGTCGATCCGCTGACCGACCGGGTGGTCACGCTGAAGGCCAGCGTGCGCGGCGTGCTCTATGCGCGCCAGGTGGTGCGCTTCGCCACCGCCGGCATGGAAGTGGCGCGGATCGCCGGCAATACGCCGTTCCGCAGCGGCTCGCTGCTGTCGGCCTGAGCTCCGGCAGCCTCTCGCGCCCGGGTTTGCCGCCATCCTCGGCGGCCGCGATGCAAAACGGCCGGCAACGCGTCGCTACGCGCGGACGGCCGTCATGACCCACGGTCGATCCTCCCCGTCGCGGCCCGTCACTCGGGCCGCTTTCCCCTGCCGGCCTTGCCCGGCAAGCCAGCCGCTCAGAACGCCGGCACGATCGCGCCGTTGAACTTCGCGTCGATGAACTTGCGCACGTCGTCCGATTCGTAGGCCGCCACCAGCTTCTTCACCCAGGGCTTGTCGCGATCCTGCGCGCGCACCGCGATCAGGTTCGCGTAGGGGCCCTTGAGATCCTCGATCGCGATCGCGTCCTTGACCGGCGTGAGGCCCGCCTTGACCGCGTAGTCGGTA
Organism: Burkholderia sp. Cy-637; assembly: GCF_011753175.1. Taxonomy (NCBI): domain Bacteria; kingdom Pseudomonadati; phylum Pseudomonadota; class Betaproteobacteria; order Burkholderiales; family Burkholderiaceae; genus Burkholderia; species Burkholderia sp. Cy-637. The sequence goes on from NZ_VWWC01000024.1 coordinate 36,098, forward strand.
TTGATCGAGGCGGCGTCCAGGTCGGGCAGCGCGCGCGGCAACTGGGCCGAATCGAGCTCGACGATGCGGATCTTCTTCGGGTTCTCGGCCACGTCCAGCGGCGTGGCGTTCACGCCGTTGCTGCCGACGCCCGGTTTCAGCTTGATGACGCCGTACTTCTGCAGCAGCAGCAAGGCTCGGTTGCCGTTCGAGGGGTCGTTCTGGATGCCGACCTTGGCGCCCACCGGCAGGTCCTTCAGCGACTTGATCTTCCGTGAATAGAAGCCCATCGGCGCGGTATAGGTCAGCCCGACGCTGACGATCCTGTAGCCGCGCTGCTTGATCTGGCTGTCGAGGAAGGGCTGGTGCTGGAAGCCGTTGGCGTCGAGATCGCCCGAGTCGAGCGCCGCGTTCGGCTGCACGTAATCGTTGAATTCGATCACCTTGATCGGCAATCCGTCGTGAGCGGCCACTTTCGCTACTTCCGTCCAGATCTGCGCATCCGGTCCGCTCATGGTGCCGATCCGCAGCGGCGTGCCATCCGCCCGGGCCGCCGACATCAGCGCGACCGACAAGGTCCCGCCGACCACGGCAAGACGCGAAACCTGCGCGAACCACCCCGAAAAACGCCGCATTGCGATCCCCTCTTCTGTCATGAACGAGCGGCGCATGCTCGCATGACCGGCCGGTCGGTCCAACCAAGCATTGCTGATGGGCATCGATGCTGTTGCGCGAAAAGCAAACGCGGAATCGTCATATCGATTGCGGGCGCAACCGTCATATCGTCTGCTGTGGTGCGGGCGCTACATTCTGAACTATGACAATCACTGTCACATTCATTACCTGCCCCGCCGATAAAGTGCGGTCCGTTCCTTCCAAACGCCTTCAAGAGCGCGGAACCGCACAACCTTATTTCGCTCGGAGATTGCCTTGAACAAGAAACTGTTGACCATCGCCGTGCTCGCCGCCACGGCCAGCGCTGCCCACGCACAAAGCAGCGTCACGCTGTACGGGATCATCGACGCCGGTATCAGCTACGTTAACCACAGCAAGAACGCCGCCGGCGGTTCGGACAAGCTGTTCAAGTACGACGACGGCGTTGCCCAGGGCAGCCGTTGGGGCCTGCGCGGCACGGAAGACCTCGGTGGTGGCCTGAAGGCGATCTTCGTGCTCGAAAACGGCTTCAACAGCGGCAACGGCACGCTGGGCCAGGGCGGCGCGCTGTTCGGCCGTCAAGCCTACGTCGGCCTGAGCCAGACGCAATACGGCACGGTCACGTTCGGCCGCCAGTACTCGTTCTCGACCGACATCCTCGGTTCGAACTACTCGACGGGTGGCAACACGGTCGTCGGTAACTACGCTTACCACGTCAACGACATCGACCAGCTGACCTCGAGCCGCATCAACAACTCGGTCAAGTACCAGAGCGCGAACTACTACGGCTTCACGTTCGGCGCCTTGTACGGCTTCTCGAACCAGGCTGGCGCGTTCGCCGGCGCGAACTCGACGACGGTCGGCACGACCACCACGGCGGGCTCGTCGCGCGCCTACAGCTTCGGCGTGAACTACGCGAACGGCCCGGCATCGATCGGCGCGGCCTACACGGACATCCGCTTCCCGGGCCAGGCAACGCCGTCGTTCTCGACGACGATCGCCAACATCGGCACGGGCACGGTGCGTGACCTGCGCACGTTCGGCGTCGGCGGCCGCTACATCTGGGGCCCGGCAACGGCATGGCTGCTGTGGACGAACACGCAGTTCGACGCGATCAACCTGGCCGGCACCAAGTACAACGCGTACGAAGCAGGCCTGAAGTACGCGCTGACGCCGGCCCTGTCGGGCGCTGTCGGCTACACGTACTCGAGCGCCACGCAAGGCAGCAACTCGTACCACTGGAACCAGGTCAACGGCACGGTCGACTACGCGCTGTCCAAGCGTACCGACGTGTATGCCCTGGCTGTCTACCAGCAGGCTTCGGGCAAGGGCGTGCAAGCGCAGATCGGCTCGAGCACCAGCTACTTCAACACGTCGGGCACGGGTTCGAAGAACCAGATCGCTGCTCGCGTCGGCATCCGCCACAAGTTCTAAGCAAGCGCTTCACTCGCGAAGACACTACGGCAGAAACGCCCCGCCATCCGGCGGGGCGTTTTTTTTCGTCTTTTAAGTTTCATTTAATTCTGGATTGAGAGCATCCTCTCACCCCCCCTGTTGGCCGCCTGAGCATCGGCGGCTTTTTTTTTGATCGTATGCCGGGCGGCAGCCGCCACCGGACGAGACAGGACCGGAGGAAACGATGATCGAAGATATTGTTTTCAGCCACCTCCCCACGATTCTGACGCGCGAGCACGCGTTCCCGGTCCAGAGCTGCCGCGTCTCGGTGGCCATGCAACGTCCCTGGGGCCGACCTTATCGGCTGGTCGAGTGGACCATGCACCTCGACGCTCCCGCGCGACGACGCATCGTCCCCGCCGAAAGCACCGACGAGCAGATCGCCGAGGCGGTCGCCTCGCACGTGCCGGGCCGGCTCTACGAGGACGGCGCCTCGCTGTTCTGACGCGTCGTTCGCGGCCGCGCGGCATTCAGGTTTCCTGATCGTCATCATCCCGCCAGCCGGCCGTCACGGGCAGGCGCGGCGGGAATTCTGCTACCCTCCCCGTTTTCCGCTACGCATCTCATCCATGGAAAACGCATTCAACGAACGTGGCGTCAGCGTGACCCGCAACGGCCTGTCCTGCGCCGGGCTGGTGTTCCCGCTGCGCGAGATTCGCGACCTGGCCGTGGTCACCGTCAACAAGAACGCGGTCGTGCCGATCCTGATCTCGCTGATCGGCGTGGCCGCGATCGCGGCCGGCGCGGTCTATGCCGTCAGCGGCGGCATCGTCGTCGGCGCGATGCTGGCCGTGGTCGGCTACCTGACCTGGATCACCCAGGACGTCACCTACCGGCTGATGGTCGATACCGCCGAGGGCAAGCGCGAGGCCGTGGTCAGCGTCGAGCGCGAGTTCGTCGAACGGGTCGCCCAGGTGGTGCGCGACGCCAAGGCCGCGCAGCCGGCCGCCACGGCGGCGGCCGCGAAATAGGCCGGAACGTCGGGCCTGCGGGCTCGATTGACCGCGTGAGCGGTTTGGTTTTGCCTTTGCATGGCCCGGAGCGATCCGGGCCATGTGTCGTTTACGTCCGCTTATCTTCGTTTATGCCCGGCATTTTCCCCGTCCTTGCCGGCTGGACGGCAACGGGGACGACGGGCTGGCGCCAGGCCGCGCCCCGGCTTGAAGTGGTGCATCGCGACTGACCGTTAGTTGCTCATCAAGTCGATCAACTCGTGCCTTTGCCCACGAAATACGGTTATCCGGCGTTGTACTGATAATCATTCTCATCTAAGATCGCAGCTTTACGACTGTCTTTCGCCGGCCCGGCAGGCCGGCGGCACGCCAGCCAGGTGGATCTGCCACCGAGCCAGCCAAGCTCGACGCCTCAACGGGAGATCCCATGCACCGACATCCGCTGTTCCGCCGACTGCGCCGCGTGGCGCCGGCCGGCGCCTTCGACCTCCAGCAGCCCGGCACCGCCGCGGCGAACTCCGCTTCCGGCTCCGCCTTCGCGGTCGATGTGCATCAGGATCCGCTCGAGGCCGGCGGCGCCTCGTCCAGCGCGACCACCGGCCAGGGGCGCGATGCCTCGACCGCTGTCGTCACCGATCCGACCACCACCTGATGTCCGGCCTCTCCACGCTCGCCGGCAGCCGCCCGGCCGCTCACGCCGGCACCTCGGCGATCGCGCGGCGTCGCACGATCGCGCGCGCGATGCTGGCCGCCACCGCCGTCGCGCTGCTGCTCGCGATGCTGGCTGCCTGCTGCATCGGCGCCTACCGCCTGACGCCCGCGCAACTGCTGGCCGCGCTGTTCGCGCCCGATGCCTCGCTGCAGCAGGCGCGCGCGGTCCTGCTCGAGATCCGCGCGCCGCGCGTGGTGCTCGCGGCCCTGGTCGGCATCGGTTTCGGCACGGCCGGCGCGGCGATGCAGGCGCTGTTCCGCAATCCGCTCGCGGATCCTGGCCTGGTCGGCGTATCGAGCGGCGCGGCCCTTGGCGCGGCCGGCCTGATCGTGCTCGGCCCGATGCTTGCGTCCACAACCATTCCGGCCGGCTGGCTGCCGCTGGCCGCGTTCGCCGGCGCGCTGACGGTGGCCGCGCTGGTCTATCGGCTCGCCGCCACGCGCGGCCGGCTCGCGCTGCCGCTGCTGTTGCTGGCCGGCATCGCGATCAATGCACTGGCCGGCGCGGCGATCGGCCTGCTCACCTATATCGCCAGCGACGCGCAACTGCGCTCGCTGACCTTCTGGAGCCTCGGCAGCGTGGGCGGCGCGCAATGGTCGACGCTGGCGGCGGTAGCGCCCTTGGCGCTGGCCGGCACCGCCTGGCTCGCTCGCGAACGCGACGCGCTCAATGCCCTGCAGCTCGGCGAGGCGGAGGCCTTGCACCTGGGCGTGCCGGTGCAGCGCGTCAAGCGCGGCGTGCTGATCGCCACCGCGCTCGGCATCGGCGCGCTGGTTTCCTGCACCGGCGTGATCGGCTTCATCGGCCTGGTCGCGCCGCATTGCGTGCGGCTCGTCTGCGGGCCCGACCAGCGCGTGGTGATGCCGGGCGCGGCCCTGCTCGGCGCGCTGCTGGTGGTGGTGGCCGACCTGGTCGCGCGCACCGTGGTCGCGCCCGTCGAGATTCCGCTCGGCATCCTGACCGCGCTGATCGGCGCGCCGTTCTTTCTCGCGCTGCTGCGCAAGAGCCGCGACGCGCTCGGCGGCTGACGCGGCGCACTTCGAGTCCTCCCATGCTGATCGCCGATCGTCTCTCCATCGCCCGCGGCCGCACCGAAGTGCTGCGCGGGCTCTCGCTGCGGCTCGTGCCGGGCGCCGTGACCGCCTTGCTGGGCCGCAACGGCGCCGGCAAGAGCACCTTGCTCAAGGCCCTGGCCGGTGAATTCCACGGCGCGGGCGCCGCGCGCCAGGTGCGCCTGGGCGGGCGCGTGACGCTGAACGGCGAAGCGCTCGAGCATCTCAGCGCCGCCGCGCTGGCGCGCCTGCGCGCGGTGCTGCCGCAAGCCGCGCAGCCGGCCTTTCCCTTCGTCGCCGACGAACTGGTGATGCTCGGGCGTTATCCGCATACGCGACGCGCCGGCGCGATCGCCGCGCGCGACCACGAGATCGTGCGCGAGTCGATGGTGCTGGCCGGCGCCGGCGCACTGGCCGGCCGCGACGTGACGACCCTGTCGGGCGGCGAGCTTGCGCGCGTGCAATTCGCGCGCGTGCTCGCGCAGCTCTGGCCCGAGCACGACGCGCGGGACGCCGGCGCCGCGCCGCGCTATCTGCTGCTGGACGAGCCGACCGCGGCGCTCGACCTTGCGCACCAGCACCATCTGCTCGGCACGGTGCGCGAGTTGGCGCGCGACTGGCGGCTCGGCGTGCTGACGATCGTCCACGATCCGAACCTGGCCGCGCGCCATGCCGATCGCGTCGCGCTGCTGGCCGACGGCGAGGTGTTGGCCGAAGGCACGCCGGCCGAGGTGATGCGGCCGGCGCTGATCGAGCGCTGTTTCGGTTTCGCGGTGAAGATGGTCGAGACGGGCGACGGGGCGCCGCCGGTGATGGTGCCGGCCTGAGGGGCCGGTGGAGGCGAATAGGAAGCGGGATCGGGAAAGCGGCAGGGCAACGCAACGGCCCGCGCATCGCGCACGGGCCGCGAAGCGCATCGCTCAGCCGCGCCCCTTCTGCGCGAAGTACGCGCCCACCGCCTCGACGAAGGTATCGATATCATCGCCCGACACGTCGCGATGCGTGACGAAGCGCGAGGCATAGAGCATCTGCGTGAGAATCCCGCGTGCCTTCAGCCAGGCTTCGAGCGGCGCGCAGTCGGCCTCGGGGAATTGCGCGAACACCATGTTGGTGGCCTGCGAGAGCACCTTCACCTGCTCGATGCGCGCCAGGCCCTCGCCCAGGCGCGCGGCGTTCGCGTGATCCTCGGCGAGGCTCTCGACATGATGGTCGAGCGCGTACAGACAGGCTGCCGCCAACACGCCCGACTGGCGCATCCCGCCGCCGAGCACCTTGCGCCAGCGCGCGGCGCTCTCCAGCAGCGCGCGGCTGCCCACCAGTACCGAGCCGACCGGTGCGCCGAGCCCCTTCGAGAAACAGATCGAGATGGTGTCGAACGGCGCGCACAGCGCCGCGAGCGGCTTGCCGCTCGCCACCGCCGCATTGCACACGCGCGCGCCGTCCAGGTGAGTGGCCAGGCCCTTGCCGCGCGCCAGCGCGGTGGCCTCGTCGACATAACCGGCCGGCAGCACCTTGCCGCCGATGGTGTTCTCGAGCGCGAGCAGGCGCGTACGCGCGAAGTGGTTGTCGATGGGTTTGATCGCGGCGGCGATCCGCTCGAGCGGCAGCGTGCCGTCGGCGGCATTGTCGATCGGTTGCGGCTGGATGCTGCCGAGCACCGCCGCGCCGCCGCCTTCATATTTGTAGGTATGAGCCTGCTGGCCGACCAGGTATTCGTCGCCGCGCCCGCAATGGGCCATCAGCGCCGCGAGATTGCTCTGCGTGCCGCTCGGAAAGAACAGGCCGGCTTCCTTGCCGGCCCGCTCGGCCACCGCGGCCTGCAATCGTGCGACGGTCGGATCATCGCCCCAGACGTCGTCGCCGAGTTCGGCGGCAGTCATCGCGGCCAGCATCGGCTGGCTCGGGCGAGTCACGGTATCGCTACGTAGATCGATCATCGGGGCGTCCTCGGAGAAGCGTCGGCATCGCCGACGCGTGAACCTGGAAAAAATCCGAGTGTACGCAATTCACTGCGCGCTTGCGTGCCGAGGCATGAAAACGGGCAGTGAACCCAGAAACAATACAGACCGGTATCCCTCGCGATGAAACCGGCGATCGCGAACGATCAGGCGTTTTCCTCGCAACAGACATGCAGGTCGCGGCCCGTGCCATCGGCCTGCACCGCGCGTTCGAGATTCGCGTTGACGCGGCATAGCAGGGTGGCGAGCTGCGCGCGCTCGTCCTCGCTGAAGCCGTCGAGCGCGATGCGCCCGGCCTCGTCGAGCACGGCCTTGCCCTCGGGCAGCTTGCGCATCGCATCCTCGGTCAGGGAGATCAGGCGGCTGCGCTTGTCGGCCGGATCGGGCACGCGACATACCAGGCCGTCGCGCTCCATGCGGTTGAGCAACTGCGCCATGCTCGGCTGCTCGACCTGCATGCGCCGGGCAAGCTCGGCCTGCGACAAGGCACCGGAAACCTTCAAAAGGCCCAGCACCGGGACCTGGCTGAGCGCGAAACCGAGTTCGCGCAAGGGCCTGTCGACGACGCGCGTATAGAGCCGCGTGGTGAGGCCTACCAGTTTCAATGGAGGTGTCGATGAATCTTCCATCTCGCGGAGCATCTCTCGGAAATTAGTTGATTAAAAAATGGTAATCGATCGTCCCGGCTTTTCCCATATACGACTGTAAATAACCGTTACCAAAACCGTGAAATGTGTGAAACGAGGATTAGCCGCTGCCGCCAAAAATGCCGGCCGATTCGAACCGCGCCACGCCGGCCCTCGCACGATCGCAGTGCATCCGCCCGCACCGGAGGTGCACCGATTCAAAACGTCGGGCCGCGCAGCGCATCGACGCCGCACGATACCGTGAGCGGACGCACGGCGCGTTCCCGCCTACGAATACCCGCAATATCGACACGTGCCCCTTACGCTAAAGCTCCTTATTTGCAGACAACTTGAGCTTGATCAAAGTCTTGACGTGCGAACCCTCGGGGTCGGAGCCAACCCGTGCTTCGAAAACATTGCATATGCATGGTTTATCCCGAGGTTTATCGGATTCGTGGCCATCCGCATGCGCTCACGACTGCCCAGGCTTCAGCGGAAATTGGCAAGCCGGCGGGATGGATGATGGCGAAAAATGCGAATGGGTTGCAATATCAGTTGCGCGCGCAACTGATATTCCCGGAAAGAAGACATAAACCATACATGCGTTCCGAAATTCGACACGATAGGTCGCGGGACCTTGCGAAGGCCTCTCGCCGAAATCTCGAAGTTCGTGATTACTAGCGTGAGAAGCTAATGCCGGCACGATAAAAGACCGGATTACGAAAAATTACCGAGGGGAGATGAAGAGGCGGGGAAATGCGTGGAAGCGCTCGGACGAGGTGCCTCGTCGAGGGTATCGTCGCTTGTCGTGGTCGGAGGAAAGCGCGTGACGATGCGAGATGCGTCGCCCCGCATGATGCCGTCGAACCCGCCGCAGCGATTCGACGCGATGTGATGCGATGCGCGGCGCGCATGCATCACATCATGCTGGGTCATGCGACAGGTCAATCAATCCGGTGGCGGCATGTCGGGCGGCGGAGGCGGCGTATATCCGCGATTGCCGCCATAAGCACCGCCCTGGTAGCCCGCGTTCGGCGGCGGTCCGCCATACGCGCCGCCACCATAGCCACCGCCGTTGCCACCATAGGCCCCGTCGCGCACGCGGCCCGGCACCGGCACGCGATCGCCGGCCGCGTACATGCATTGCATGTACGCGTAGTCGTAGCGACGCTGCACGTCGTAAGCCGAGCCCTGCGCGGTGCCCATGCCGACCACGCTGCCCGCCAACAGGCCGGCACCCGCGCCGACCGCCGCGCCGCGTCCGCCGTTGAAGGCTGCGCCGGCCGCCGCGCCGAGCGCGGTGCCGATCGCCGCGCTGCCGACCGCGCTCGCGGTGGCCGCCTGGTTGGCCGACACGCCGCCGACCTGGTTGGCGGCGTACTGACGGCAGTTGCCGTCGTCGACCTGGAACTGGTCGAAGCTCTTGCCGGTGCCGGGCAAGGCCATCACGCTGGGTCCGGGCGGCATCACCGCGCAGGCGCTCAGCAAGCCGACGCCGGCCGCGGCGAACGCCCAGCGCCCGCCATTGCGAATTTCGAATCTCATGGCTCGCCTCGTCATCATTGCGGCGGCCGGGCCGGCACTTCACGCCAGCCCGACGAACAGGTCTTCACATAGGGGTAGTAGCGACGCGAGGCGTTGCAGTAATACCAATAACCCGGCTGCAGCGGCGGCGCGCCGGCCTCGGGCGGCGGCGGCGCCGGTTCGGGCTGGCCCTGCTCGACATACTCGGGCGGCGGCGCCGGCTCGACCGGCACCGCGACCAGCGGCGGCGGCGCGTAGTAGATGGGCGGCGGCCCCCAATACGGCCCCCAGCCGGGACCCCAGCCTGGGCCGATGAACACTCCCACCCGCGCCGCATGGGCGGCACTCGTGGCGGTCACGGCGGCGATCGCCGCGACGCCGAGCACGATCTTCAGTTTGCTCACTTCACGCTCCGGGATACACGGGGCACTGGCCCCGCGATTGTCGATACCCGAGACGCTACTCGCGCGTGCCGCGACTTCAATTACGAGTCTGCGCAAGGATTTTGCCGGTCGTTACAAGCGTGTCGAGATGATGGCGGAACGGTCTTTCATCGTTCGATCCGCATTACCCGGTAACGCGCGGAAATATTTGGGAAGGCGACCTGGCATGCCAGCTCGGCGGCTTCGTCAGCGCAGTGGAAGCGATACGACAGGCAAGCGAAAATACCCGCCCGCCGCCGCCGCTTCGCACTGCATATGGCTCGCCCGATGCCGCGCTGTCGCAGCCTCGCGCCTTGCCCCTCCACCCTCCCGGATATAGCGGTTGATTGCCGCAGGTGCGGCGCGCCACCGCACCCAAGCCCTCGCTGATCGGCCGCCATTTTTTTGATGCTTATCAAAGCGTTATCTCGATATTGATCGAGAGCAGGAAAACTGCGCGCGCAAAGTGCGACGAGTTGGCACATTTCACCGAGGAATCGCGATCCCGATACTGCCCACATCCCCGGTGCCGCGACGTATCGCGCGGCGAAGGGAGGGCCGCCCGGCACCCGCCCGCGGCCGTCGCACGATCGGTCACACGCTCATGGAAACCGCCCTGTCTGCCCTGGATCTGGCCCGCCTGCAGTTCGCCTTCACGGTCTCGTTCCACATCGTCTTCCCCGCCCTCAGCATCGGCCTCGCGAGCTTCATCGCGGTACTCGAGTATCGATGGCTGAAGACCGGCGAGCCGCACTACAAGACGCTTTGCCTCTACTGGTCGAAGATCTTCGCGGTGGCCTTCGGGATGGGCGTGGTATCGGGCGTGGTGATGAGCTACGAGTTCGGCACCAACTGGGGCGGCTTCTCTAGCTTCGCCGGCGCCGTCACCGGCCCGCTGCTGATGTACGAGGTGATGACCGCCTTCTTCCTCGAGGCCGGCTTCCTCGGCATCATGCTGTTCGGCTGGAACCGCGTGAGCCCGCGCGCCCACTTCGGCGCGACCCTGATGGTGGCGATCGGCACCCTGATCTCGACCTTCTGGATCCTCGCCTCCAACAGCTGGATGCAGACCCCGCAGGGTTTCGAGATCGTCGACGGCCGCGTGGTGCCGACCGACTGGCTCAAGATCATCTTCAATCCCTCGTTCCCGTACCGGCTCGCCCACATGGCGATCGCGGCCTTCATCGTCGCCGCGCTGGTGGTGGCCGCCACGGGCGCCTGGCACCTGCTCAAGGGCCGCCGCGACAAGACCGTCACCACCATGTTCTCGATGGCGCTGGGGCTGCTGCTGATCCTCGCGCCGATCCAGGCGGTGGTCGGCGACCAGCATGGCATCAACACGCTCAAGTACCAGCCGGCCAAGATCGCCGCGATCGAGGGCCTGTGGGAAACCGAGCAGGGCGGCACCGCGCTGAACCTGTTCGGCATCCCCGACATGCAGGCCGAAACCACCCATTACGCGCTCAAGGTGCCGCACCTCGGCAGCCTGATCCTCACGCACAGCTGGGACGGCGAGATCCGCGGCCTGAAGAGCTTCCCGGCCGAGGACCGGCCGAACTCGACCCTGGTGTTCTGGACCTTCCGCGTGATGGTCGGCCTGGGCTTCGCGATGATCGGCCTGGCACTGGCCGGCTGGCTGCTGCGCCGCCGCGGCCGCCTCTACGAGGCGCGCTGGTTCCACAAGCTCGCGCTGGTGATGGGGCCGACCGGCTTCATCACGCTGCTGGCCGGCTGGATCACCACCGAGGCCGGCCGCCAGCCCTGGGTCGTGTACGGCGTGATGCGCACCGCCAACGCCGCCTCGCCGCTGACCACGCAGCAGGTCGGGCTGTCGCTGCTGACCTTCATCTGCGTCTACTTCCTGGTGTTCGGCACCGGCATCTACTACCTGCTGAAGCTGATCAATGCCGGCCCGGCGCTGCCGGATGCGCCGCAAGGCCCGCACGGCGACGACGGCGGCAAGCGCCACGGCGAGCAATCGGGCCGCCGCCCGCTGTCCGCGCCCGAGCAGATGATCGACGCGGCCTGAACGCCTCGGCCACGACAGAACACGCACAAGGAACCATCATGGACATCACCGTCATCTGGGCAGCGATCATCGCGCTCGGCCTCTTCATGTACGTGGTGCTCGACGGCTTCGACCTCGGCATCGGCATCGTCTTCCCCTTCTTTCCCGACGAACGCGAGCGCGACCTGATGATGAACACCGTCGCGCCGGTCTGGGACGGCAACGAGACCTGGCTGGTGCTGGGCGGTGCCGGGCTGTTCGCGGCCTTCCCCGTCGTCTACTCGACGGTCTTGTCGGGGCTCTACCTGCCGCTGATCTTCATGCTGGTCTGCCTGATCTTCCGCGGCGTGTCCTTCGAGCTGCGCGCCAAGGCGCGCCGCACCAAGCATCTGTGGGACCTGGCCTTCATCGGCGGCTCGGCCGGCGCGACCTTCTTCCAGGGCATCGCGCTGGGCGCCTACCTGCAGGGCATCCCGGTGCGCGACGGCCAGTTCGCCGGCGACCCGTTCGGCTGGCTCAGCGCCTTCTCGCTGCTGACCGGGCTGGGCCTGGTGGCCACCTACGCGCTGCTCGGCTGCTGCTGGCTGGTGGCGAAGACCGAGGGCGACCTGCAGCGCCGCCTGCATCGCGTGGTGCTGCCGCTGACCCTGGTGCTGCTGGCCTTGATCGGCATCGTCAGCCTGTGGACGCCGCTGCAGGAGCCCGCCGTGGCGCAGCGCTGGTTCGGCTCGGGCCTGTTCGTCTACCTGATGCCGGTGCCGTTCCTGGTGGTGGCCTGCGGGGCCTGGATGGTTCGCGCGGTGCGCCAGCGCCGTGATACGCTGCCCTTCGTGCTCGCGCTGGCGATCGTCGCGCTCGGCTACATCGGCCTGCTGGTGAGCCTGTTCCCGTATGCGATCCCGCGCAGCGTCACGATCTGGCAGGCGGCCGCGCCGCATTCGAGCCAGGTCTTCACCCTGGTCGGCGCGGCCGTGATCATCCCGATCATCATCGCCTACACGACCTTGGGCTACTGGGTATTCCGGGGCAAGATCCGCCATGAAGACCAGCACTACTACCACCACTGAACACCGCGCCGCCGCAGCCGGCGGCAAGCGCCGACTGCCGGGCTGGCTGTGGTTCGTCCTGCTCTGGATGGGCGGCGTGGCCGGCGCGGTCGCGCTCGGCTACGCCTTCAAGATCTTCATGAACCTGACGCTGTTCGCCGTCACCAGGTAGGCCCGGGCGCTTCGGCGCCGACGCCGCGGCGCGCCGCTCAACGCAGGAACGGCGCGATCTCCTCGGCGGCCTCGCCGAACCGTTCCTGCAGGAAGTCGAGCAGCGCGCGCACCCGCGGCGCCAGGTACTGGCTGCGCTGGAACAACGCGTGCACCGGCATCTCGGGGCAGCGCCACTCGGGCAGCAGCATCACCAGCCGCCCCGCGCGCAGATCCGCGCCCACATCCCAGATCGACTTCATCACCGCACCGCGTCCCTCGATCGCCCATTCGCGCGCCAGCGCGCCGTCGTTGGTCTGCCGGGCGCGCGCCAGCGGCGCGCTCACCTGCACCGTCTCGCCCTCGCGCGAGAACTTCCACTGGTTCGCCACCCCCGCCGAGGAGCTGAGCAGCACGAAACGATGCTCGCCGAGTTCCTCGGGATGGCGCGGCGCGCCATGCTCGGCCAGGTAGGCGGGCGAGGCGCACAGCACGCGGCGGTTGTCGGCCAGGCGCTTGGCGACCATGCCGCTGTCGGCCGGCACGCCGAAGCGGATCGCCAGGTCGATGTCGTCGTGCAGCAGGTTCGACAGCGAATCGGCCAGCACCAGGCTCAGCGCCACCTGCGGATGCAGGTCGTTGAATTCGTCGAGCCAGCGGCGCAGCACCACGCGACCGAAATCCGAGGTCGCCGACACGCGCAGCGCGCCGCCGATCGAGGCGCGCCCGAGCTGCAGCGCGCTGCGCGCGTCGTCGAGCGTCTGCAGCGCGTGCTGGCAATGCGCGAGATAGAGCCGCCCCTCGTCGGTCAGGCGCAGCTTGCGCGTCGAGCGCTCGAACAACTGCGTGCTCAGCGCTCCCTCCAGCTTGATCAGCCGCGCGCTGGCCGCCGCCGGCGAGAGGCCGAGCTTGCGGCCGGCCGCCGACAGGCTGCCGAGGTTCGCGGCTTCCACGAAGAGACGGATGTCGCCGAGATTGTCCATGCTGGCGGGTCGCGTGATGGCGGGAGCGTGATCGGGCCGGGCACGACAGCGCCCGGGCGGCGCCGCGCAGCGCTTCGGCGCGGCAGGGGCATGGTAACGCGACGCGCGCGCCACACGAACGGGCGCGCGGGAGAAATCGGGCGGGCCTCGCATTCATGCGCGGCCCGCCCTTCGCCCTTGCCTCGCCTCAGGCGATCGCGCCGCCGCCGTCGACCAGCACGGTCGAGCCGGTCGCATAAGGCGTCGCGGCGAGATAGACGATCGCGTTCGCGACATCCTCCGGCTGCCCCACGCGCCGCGCCGGCAGGCGCGCCGCCGCGCCCGCGTACATCTTCTCGCGCGCGGCCTCGTCGAGCTTCGACCACAACGGCGTCGCGATCATCCCCGGCGAAACGGTATTGACGCGCACCGGCGACAGCTCCAGCGCGAGGCCGCGAGCCAGCGCCTCGAGCGCGGCATTGATCGCCCCCTGCAGCACCGACGCGCTGCTCGGCCTCACGCTGAGGAAACCCGAAACCAGCGTGAGCGAGCCGCCCTCGCGGATCCGCGCCGCCCGCGCGACGCGATAGGCGCCCCAGAACTTGCTGTCCATCGCGGCCTGCGCGTCCTTCAGTTCGAGACCGCGCACCGGGCCGGTGGCCGTCTGCGCCGCCGACACCACCACATGGTCGAACTCGCCCGCCGCATCGAGGAAGGCGCGCACGCTCGCCTCGTCGGTGATGTCCATCACGCCGGTGCGCACGCCCTGGCCGATGCGCGCCGCGCTGGCGGCCAGCTTGCCGCTGTCGCGCGAGACGATGGTCACCGTCGCGCCGCGTTCGACGAAGGCGCGCGCCGCCGCCTCGCCGATGCCCGAGCTGCCGCCCACCACCAGTACCTGCTTGCCGTCGAAATTCATGATGCCTTCCTCCCTTCGATGATTGCCGATGGACGCCCGCCCGGGCGCCCACGCGATGCGCCCCGGTTCAGGGCTTCACGACGCCCAGTTGCCGCAGGAACGTCAGGTTGTCCTCCAGATGCCAGTTCTCGGCGATCCGGCCGTCGCGGATCCGGTAGATGTCGGTGGCGATGAAGTCGACCGGCTGGCCCTTGCCCTGCATGCCCTGGAAGCTGCCGCTGAAGTGTCCGCGAAAGCGCAGGTGCGTGATCACGCGGTCACCGGCCACGATCATCTGCTCGACCTCGGCATGCACGTCGGGCACCGCGGCATGAAACCCCTTCGAGGCCGCCAGCGGCCCGGCCAGGCCTTGCGGCCGACCCGGCGGCAAGGTGCGGTCCATGAAGTCGGGGGCAAGCGCCTCGCGTGCCTGTGCCTCGTCGCCGGTGGTCCAGAACGTGTCGTAGAGCCGGGCCGCGCGAATCTGCGCGGCCAGTTGTTGCGGCGGCAGGCTATGGTCGACGATCAACTGCCTGGGCTGCACCAGTTGATCGTCGCCGTTCGAGGCGGCGATGGCCGGCGACGCGAAGGTCGTCGTCAACGCCAGGGCCGCGGCTGCCAGCCCCGCGCGGGCAGGTATCGATCGGGTTTTCATCCTGGATTCCCTCCTTGTTCCATCGCTCGTGAACTTCGCGAATCGTGATTCGAGAGCCGCGCGCCGCTCAGCGGGCCAGCGCCGGGTAGTCGCTGTAGCCGCGCTCGTCGCCGCCGAACAGCGTGGCGCCGTCGAAATCGGCCAGCGGCAGGCCTTCGGCGAGCCGTCGCGGCAGGTCCGGATTGGCGACGAACTTGCGTCCGAACGCGATGAAATCGGCATAACCGTTCGCCAGCACCCAGTTGGCGCGCTCGAGGTCGTACTTGCCCGCTACGATGATCGGCCGCGCGAAGCGCTCGCGGATCTCGCGGCGGAAGCTTTCGGTGAATTGCGGGGCATCGTCCCAGTCGGCCTCGACCAGGTGCAGGTAGGCGATGCCGCGCGCCTGCAGCCAGGCCGCCGCGTCGAGGATGGTCGGCAGGATGTCGGGGCAGGCCATGCCGCGCGCGGTCAGGAACGGCGCGAGGCGGATTGCGGTGCGCTCGGCGCCCACTTCCGCGGCCACCGCGTCGACCACCTCCTGCAGGAAGCGCAGGCGGTTCTCGCGCGAGCCGCCGTATTCGTCCTCGCGTCGGTTCGAGGTGGTGCGCAGGAACTGATCGACCAGGTAGCCGTTCGCGCCGTGGATCTCGACGCCGTCGAAGCCGGCCTCGATCGCCCTGCGCGCGGCCTGGCGGAAGTCCTGCACGATCTGCCGGATCTCCTCATGGCGCAGCTCGCGCGGCGTCGGGCATTCCACCATCGCGCCGATGCCGGTGGCCGGATCGACCTTCCAGATCTGGCCGTCGAAGGGCACCGCCGAGGGCGCCACCGGCAGTTCGCCGCCGTGGAAATCGGGATGCGACATGCGCCCGACGTGCCACAGCTGCAGGAAGATGCGGCCGCCCTCGGCATGCACGGCATCGGTCACCAGGCGCCAGCCTTCGCGCTGCGCATCGCTGTGGATGCCGGGCGTGAACGAATACCCCTTGCCCTGCGGCGTGATCTGGCTGGCCTCGGTCACGATCAGCGCCGCCGAGGCGCGCTGCGCGTAGTAGCGCGCATTCATCGCGTTCGGGATGTCGCCGGGCTGGGTGCTGCGGGCACGCGTCATCGGCGCCATCACGATGCGGTGGGCGGTGTCTCGACCGGCCAGTCTGGCGGGATTGAAAAGTTCTGCAGTGCTCATGATCGATGTGTTCCTGGTGAGAAGTGGATCGGTCTGGATTCGGGTTTGGGAAAACGGAAGCGGCCTGCGCGGGGCTCAATACGCGGCCGGGCCCAGCGCGGTGACGAATTCGAAGGCGACGCCGGGCGCGAGCGCCACGAACAACTGCAACTCGTTCGACAGCGGCACTTCGCTGAGCTGGTAGCCGATGCCGCGATGGTCCAGGCGTTCGACCAGGGCATGCCATTCGCCGCGATCCTCGATGCGCAGCGCGACGTGATCGATACGCGGCACGCTGCGCGCGGCCGTGGCCGCCACGGTGGCGCGCACCACGTGGATCACCGGGCGGCCGGCGGCATAGAACCAGCCGCCGTCCACCGCGAACGGCGGACGCGCGCCGCGCGTCAGGCCGACCACCTCGGCCAGGAAGCGGCAGGTGCTGTCGAGCTGGTCGGTGACGATGGTCGCGTGATCGAGTTGCATGATTCGCCCTGGGCGGTGAAGAACTGGTGCCCATTCTGAATACGGCGGTCGATATTGATAATTAGGCCAACGCTTGAAGTATTTTCAAATTTTTTGGAAAGATCGCGGAGGCCGAGCAAGCGACGGGCGACGGAAGGGAAAAGCGGGAGGGAGGAGCGAGGCTTCGGGCGAATGCCGAAGCGCTCGAGATCGAGGCAGGCGAGGATGCAGGGCGCAGGGCGCGCCGCTGTTCGACGATATCGAGACCGGCCGGCTCACTGCGCCGGCGCGCCTCGTCTCAACGGTGACGCGCGACCACGGCGGCGTCGAGCACTCGCTCGATATCGCCGAGCAGGCGATCGAACCAGCGGCGCAGCGAGCCATTCGAGAGCGAACGCGGGATCGAACACGCCACCGCCTTGTAGACCTCGTTGCGACGCACCTTCGAGGCGCGGCCCGGCTCGATCCAGTTCGGGTTCGACACCAGCAGCCGCAAGGTCATCAAGCCGATCACGATCGGCCAGATGCAGGCCAGCCGCAGCCGCATCGCGCGCGGCGGGATCGCGAAGGTGTAGTCGATGCCGGCACGGTAATGCGCCAGCGCGACGCGCACCAGGTCGAACATCACCGGACGCGCGAGCTGCGAGGCATCCTGGCCGAGCAGGTCGCCGGGCGCGATGCGCCCGCGCGCGAGGCGATCGGCGGGCAGGTAGCAGCGGCCGATCCGCAGGTCCTTGGCCGCATCGCGCAGCACGTTGGTGAGCTGCAGCGCCTTGCCGAAGCGGATCCCGAGCGCCTTCATCTCGTCGGCATCGCGCTTCACCACGCCGGGCTCGTGCAGGAAGGTCATGGTGGTCCAGAACTCGCCGACGCAGCCGGCCACCATGTAGGTGTAGCGATCGAGCGCGGCATCGTCGGGCAACGCGACCAGTTGCCCCGAGGTTTCGTCCGGGAACGTGACCAGGTCGAACTCCATGCCCTCGCTCAGCGTCGTGACGATGCCGCGCACGGCCGCGCGATCGGCGTCGTCGAGCTGCGCCAGGATCCCGAGCGCCGGGCCCAGCGACTCGAGCAGCACCTTCTCGTCGGAATCGGTCTGCTGGCCCGCCACCTCGGCGGCGATGCTGCGCAGCGCGGCCTCGTCGGGCCGGCCATTGACCTGCGCGCGCAGCGACAGCAGCCATTCGAGGCGCCGCGCTGGCGGCAGCAGCGAAGTGTCGGCGATCGTGTCGGCCGCGCGGGCCAGCAGATAGGCCAGGCCGATCGGATCGCGCATGCCGACGGGCAGCACGGCGAGCGTCAGGTAGAACGAGCGCGATACCCCTTTCAGCAGGGGGCCGAGCAGGAACGCGCGGGAAGCTTGGGTCATGCGATATGGGATCAGTCGTGAATTCCGGGCTGCCGCATTGTAGCCGGCAATGCGGCCGGGGCTGTGGCGGGAGGGCGTTGACGGTTTATGCGCAAAAAGTTTTATTTTTTTAGTGTGTCCGAAAAAGTACTACAAATTTCGGACAAACCACCAGTCATCCGATTTGCCGGTACCGGACACGCGCGCAACAAAAAAGCGCCCCACTGCGCATAAATACGAGCAAGCCACGACCTATCGCTCCGCTCCCCCACCGCGATGCGTACAATCGCACCCATTTGAACCCAAGGTGGTGCCGACGATGGCAATGAAGAAGACGGATCTGGAAAAGAACAAGGCGCTGAAGCTGACGCAATCGATGAAGGCATCGAGCTCGCAGCGCTTCGGCAAGGGCGCGACCGACACGGCCGCGCTCGACCGGCGCGAGCGCCGTCGCATCGAGCAGGCGCAAGGCCTGGTGCCGTTCGCCTGCAAGCTCAATGTCGAGCTGGTTGCGGACCTGCAGAAGCAAGCGGCCGATCATCCCGAAGGCATGACCGGCCTGTTGACCGAGCTGCTGACGGCCGGCCTCGCGCAACGCGCGCAATAAGGCCGAAGCCGGCGGCCCGCAGCCAGCCTGGCTGCCGGGCACCGGCCCCTTGCGGGCCCGCGCGAGTCACCCCTCGCGCCGCGGCCCCGGCCTTCCGATACGCGGCACGGCCCTTTCGGCCAGGCTCGCCGCGCTTACCTCCCCTCACGCCACCGCCGGAAAATCCAGCGTCGTATCGTTGGCGCGATTCACGAGGTTGGTGAACGTGATCGACGCGATCGCCAGGCTGACCTCGATCACCTGACGTTCCGTGAAGCCGGCCGCGATGAAGTGGTCGAGCTGCTCGGCCGGCACCGTGCCGCGCGTGCTCACCACGCTGCGCACATAGGTCACCAGCGCGTCACGCTTCACGTCGCCGGTCGGCTCGCCGGCGCGGATCTGGCGCATCGCTTCCGGCGACAGCCCGGCGAACTTGCCGGCCAGCGTATGGGCGGCAATACAGTAGTCACAGCCGGCGTTCTCGCTGACGGCGAGCTTGATCGTCTCGATCTCGGCCTTGCTCAGCGTGCCGCCGGCCAGGATCGCGTCGATGCCGAGCATGGCGGCCAGCGCTTCGGGATGGTGGGTGCCGATCGTCGCGTAAGCGTTCGGCACCTTGCCGACGGCCTTGCGGATCTTCGTGAACAGTTCGGCGGTGCTGCCGGTTGCATCGGCGACGGCGAGGGTGGACAGACGGGACATGGTGCGCTCCTGGTTTCAGTGGGTCGTCACGGCTGTGACGGTGAAGCCAGTTTAGGCGCGTCAGGCGAGTTGATTAATGCTCGCATCTCGCACATTCATGCTCGTTCGTCTCATCACATCCACCCTCACGTCACATCAATCCCAGCCGCCCGCCAGCGCCCGGTAGAGATCGACGCTCGCCTGCGCGCGCCGCATGCGCCCTTCCACGGCGGCATCCTCCGCCTGCAGCCTCGCGCCTTGCGCGTCGAGCACCTCGTAATAGCCGATCGCGCCCGCCTCGAAACGCGCGCGTGCCAGTTGCGCGGCCCGCGTGCTGTCCGTCGCGGCCTGGTCCAGATGGCCGCTCTCCTCGCGCGTGCGGCCCACGTGCAGCAAGGCGTTCTCGGTGTCCTCCAGCGCCAGCAGCACGGTCTGCCGATACTGCGCCAGTTGCCCGGCCGCATCGGCGCGGCTGGCGGCGATCCGCGCGCGCACGCGCCCCACGTCGAGGAAGGACCAGTCCACGCCCAGCGCGGCCAGATGCGTATCGCTGCCCGCACCGAACACGCCGTAGCCGGCCGTCGCGCTGCCGAGCAGGCCCGATAGCGTGAAGCGCGGGAACAGGTCGGCGGTGGCGACGCCCACCTGCGCCGTCGCGGCATGCAGGCGCGCCTCGGCGGCCGCGATATCGGGCCGGCGGCGCAGCAACTCGCCCGGCGTGCCGGGGTCGAGCGTCGCCGCCAGCGGCGGCAGCGCGGCGGGCGCCTCCAGCTCGGCGATCAAGGCCTCCGGTGCCTGCCCCGTCAGCACCGCGAGCCGATGCTGGTCCACCCCGACCGCCGCCTGGTAGAACGCGATCCGCGAGCGGGTCGATTCGAACTGCGAACGAGCGCGCGCGGCATCGAGTTCGGAACCGCGCCCGGCCGCCACGCGCGCCTCGACCAGCGCCAGCGTGCTGCGCTGGTTGTCGGCGTTCTCGCGCGCCACGGCCAGGCGCGTCTGCGAGCCGCGCAGATCGACATAGGCCGAGGCGACATCCGCCGCGATCGCGACGCGCACCGCGCGCAGATCGGCCGCGCTCGCCGCCGCCGAGGCGCGCTGCGATTCGACGCCGCGACGCACGCGCCCGAACAGGTCGAGCTCCCACGAGGCATTGATGCCGCCGCTGGAAATCGCCGTGTCGCGCTGGTCGCGCGGCGCGCCGAAGGCCTGGCTGCGGCTCAGCAACTGGCGCCCCACCTGGCCGCTCGCGGTGATGGTCGGCAACAGGTCGAAGCGCGCCTCGCCGAGCAGCGCATTGGCCGCGTCGTGGCGCGACACGGCGAGCTTCACGTCCTGGTTGGCGTCGAAGGCCATCGTGATCAGCCGGCTCAGTTGCGCATCGCCAAAGCCCTGCCAGAAGGCCAGCTCGGCATCGCGGCCGAGCGGCTTCGACGACGGCTCCGACGCGGCCGGCGCATCCACCGAACTCGCCGGCTTCGTCACGCTCGCGTCCGCGCGCGCATAGCGCTCGGGCAGCGCCAGCTCGGGCCGCCGGAAATCGGGGCCCACCATGCAGGCCGACAGCCAGAAGGCCAGCCCGGTCGCCGCGGCGAGCCGGGTCAAACGCAGGTGCCCGCTCATCGACGATCTCCTTCCAGCGTGGCCGGATGTTCGCTCCAGCTGGCCGGCTTCCGGTGCGCGAGCTTGCGGATCGCGACATAGAACACCGGCGTGAGGAACAGCCCGAACAGCGTGACGCCGAGCATGCCGGCGAACACCGTCACGCCGGTGGCCGCGCGCACCTCGCTGCCGGCGCCATGGCCGAGCAGCAGCGGCACCGATCCGGCGATGAAGGCGATCGAGGTCATCACGATCGGCCGCAGCCGCAGGCGGCAGGCCTCGAGCGCGGCCTCGACGGTTTCCATGCCCTGGATCTCGAGCTCCCGCGCGAACTCCACGATCAGGATCGCGTTCTTGCAGGCGAGCCCCATCAGCACCACCAGGCCGACCTGCACGAACACGTTGTTGTCGCCGCCGGACAGCCACACGCCGAACAGCGCGGCGCACAGGCAGACCGGCACGATCAGGATCACCGCCAGCGGCAGGGTCCAGCTCTCGTAGAGCGAGGCCAGCACCAGGAACACCAGCATCACCGCGAGCGGGAACACCACCAGCGCGGCCTGGCTCTGCGTGACCTGCTGGTAGCTGAGGTCGGTCCATTCGAGCCGGATGCCGGGCGGCAGCACCTCCTTGGCGATGCGCTCCAGCGTGGCGATGGTCTGCGCCGACGACAGCACGCGCGGGTCCGCATCGCCGATCAGGTCGGCCGCCGGATAACCGTTGTAGCGGATCACCGGATCGGGTCCGAACGACGGCGTGAGCGTCACCATCGAGCCGACCGGCACCATGTCGCCAGCCGCGTTGCGCACCCGCAGGCTGCCGATGTCGGCGGCCGTCTGGCGATAGTTCGAATCGGCCTGCACCATCACGCGATAGACGCGCCCGAAGGCGTTGAAGTCGTTCACGTAGGCCGAGCCGAGATAGACCTGCAAGGTGCTGAACAGCTCGGTCAGCGCCACGCCCTGGGCCTTGGCCTTGATGCGGTCGACCTTCACCTCGATCTGCGGGATATTGGCCTGGTAGGTGCTGACGGGATAGTGCATGCCCGGGGTCCTGGCCACCGCGGCCTGGAACGCGCCGAGCGCGCCCTGCAGCGCGCCGTAGCCGAGCCCGGCGCGATCCTCCAGATACAGTGCGTAGCCCGAACCATTGCCGAGGCCCTGGATCGGCGGCGGCAGCAGCGCATAGGCGAAGCCGTCCTTGATCGCGCCGAAGCGCGCATTGAGCTCGGCATTGATCTGCGCGGCGCTGCGGCGGCGCTGGTCGAAGGGCTTGAGGATGATGTAGGAGTTCGTCACGTTGGGGGTGTTGACGCTTTGCAGCGCGTTGAGCCCGGCATAGGCGGGCACCGAATCGATGCCCTCCACGCCGTGCGCGATCTCGATCATGCGGCGCGTCACCGCCTCGGTGCGCGCCAGCGAGGCGCCCTCGGGCAGCTTCGCGCCGGCGAACAGGTAGAGCTTGTCCTGCACCGGGATGAAGCCGCCGGGCACGGCATGGAACAGCCAGCCGGTGCCGGCGAGCAGCAGCGCATAGACCGCGAACACGCCGCCGCGCCGCCCCAGCGTGTGCGCCACCACGCCGTGGTAACGCGTCGAGCTGCGCTCGACGAGCCGGTTGAACGGCCGGAACAGCCAGCCCAGCGAACGCTCGAGCACGCGCGTAAGCGCATCGGGCGGCGCGTCGTGCGGCCGGAGCAGGCGCGCGGCCAGCGCCGGCGAGAGGGTCAGCGAGTTGATCGCGGAGATCACCGTGGAGATCGCGATGGTGACCGCGAACTGCTTGTAGAACTGCCCCGTCACGCCGGACAGGAAGGCCATCGGCACGAAGGCGGCGCACAGCACCAGCGCGATCGCCACGATCGGCCCGCTGACCTCGCGCATCGCCTGGCCGGCGGCCGCGCGCGGCGGCAGGCCCTGCGCGATGTTGCGCTCGACGTTCTCGACCACCACGATCGCGTCGTCCACCACGATGCCGATCGCCAGCACCAGGCCGAACAGCGTGAGCGTGTTGATCGAGTAGCCGAGCACGTAGAGCCAGGCGAAGGTGCCGACGATCGACACCGGCACGGCCACCAGCGGGATGATCGAGGCGCGCCAGGTCTGCAGGAACAGGATCACCACCAGCACCACCAGCACCACGGCCTCGATCAGCGTGTGCTGCACCGCGCGGATCGATTCGCGCACGAACACGGTCGGATCCCACACGGGCTTGTAGGCCAGCCCCGCCGGGAAGCGCGTCGACAGCTCGTCGAGCCGCGCGTAGACGGCCTTCGCCACCGCCAGCGCGTTCGCGCCCGGCGACAGGAAGATGCCGATGGTGGCCTGGTGGCTGCCGTCCAGGCGCGCGTCGAGCGTGTAGTCGCCGGCGCCCAGTTCGATGCGCGCCACGTCGGCGAGCTTGACCACCTGGCCGTCCTCGCCGTTCTTCAGCACGATCTCGCCGAACTCGCGCGGCGAGCGCAGCCGGCCGCGCACGTTGATCGGCACCAGCGAATCGCGCCGCGCCGCCGAGGGCTCGGCGCCAAGCTGACCGGCCGAGACCTGCACGTTCTGCTCGCGCACCGCGGCCAGCACGTCGTTGGCCGTCAGGCCGCGCGAGGCGAGCCGGTTCGGGTCGAGCCAGATGCGCATCGCGTAGTCGCCCGAGCCATACAGCTCGACGTCGCCGATGCCGGGAATCCGCGACAGCTCGTCCTTCACGTGCAGGGTCGCGTAATTGCGCAGATACAGCGAGTCGTGGCTGTTGTCGGGCGAGTAGAGGCTGGCGTACATCAGCGGCGTGGGCGACTGCTTCTGGGTGGTCACGCCGTATTGCCGGACCTCGTCGGGCAGGCGGCTGAGCGCCTGGCTGACGCGATTCTGCACGCGCACCGCCGCCGTGTCGGGATCGACGCCGGGCAGGAAGGTGATCACCACCTGCAGGCTGCCGTCGGAGCCGGCCACCGACTTCATGTACATGATCCCCTCGACGCCGTTGATCGCCTCCTCCAGCGGCTCGGCGACCGATTCGGCGATGTCCTTGGGATTGGCGCCGGGGTAGGTCGCGCGCACCACCACGCTGGGCGGCACGACCTCGGGATATTCGCCGGCCGGCAGGATCGGGATGGCGATCAGGCCCAGCGCGAAGGTGATGACCGACAGCACGATCGCGAAGATCGGCCGGTCGATGAAGAACCGCGAGATATTCATGGCAGTTCCCCGCTCAGGACCGGGACGCGGCGGAAGCCGCCGCCGGCGAGGCGGCCAGCGGCGCGGGCTTGATCGGCGCGCCGGGGAAGGCGATGCGCTGCACGCCGTCCACCACCGCGCGCTCGCCGCCGCGCAGGCCGGCCTCGATCACGCGTTCGCCGCCGATCTCGCGGCCGATCTTCACGTCGCGCCGCTGCGCGCGGTTGTCGGCGCTGACCACGTAGACGTAGCGGCGATCCTGGTCGGCCAGCACCGCCTTGTCGTCGACCAGCAGCAGCGTGTCGTCGCGGCCGCTGCCGAGTTGCACGCGCGCATAGAGGCCGGGCGTGAGCCGCCGCTCGGGATTGGCGAGCCGCACGCGGGCGCGGATCGTGCCGGTCGCCGGATCGACGCGGTTGTCCTGGAAGTCGATGCTGCCCGCATGCGGGAAGCCGCTCTCGTCGGCCAGCCCGACGTGCACCGCGCGGCTCGCGCCGATCGCCGGCTGGCCGGCGTCGCCGCCTTGCGCCGTGTAGCGCAGGTAGCTCTGCTCGTCGCAGTCGAAATACACGTAGACCGGGTCCTGCGAGACGATGCTGGTCAGCAGCGTCTGGTCGGCGCGCGCGAGGTTGCCGACCGTCAGCGCGGCGCGTCCCGCGCGCCCGGCGATCGGCGAGCGCACTTCCGTGTAGCCGAGATCGAGCTTCGCCTCGTCGACCGCGGCCTGCGCGGCATGCAGGTCCGCCTCGGCCTGCGCGGCGGTGGCCTGCGCGTTGTCGAGTTCCTCCTGCGAGGTCGCGTGCGAGCTCATCAAGGCGCGCACCCGAGCGAGCTGCACCCCGGCCAGTTGCAGGGCCGCCTGCGCGCGCTGGCGCTGCGCCTCGGCGCGATCGAGCGCGATCCGGTAGGGGCGCTGGTCGATCACGAACAGCACCGCGCCGGCCGCCACCGTATCGCCTTCGCGATAGGCCAGCCGCTGCAGGTAGCCGCTCACGCGCGGACGCAGTTCGACCGCGTCGATCGCCTCGACGCGGCCGTTGAACTCGTCGGTGAGGCGCACCGCGCGCGGCGCGACCGTCACGAAGCCCACTTCGGGCGCGGGGGGATTGCCGGGGGAAGCCGGGCGCTGGCAGGCGACCAGGGCCGGCAGGAGAAGACTGGCGAGCAGCCATGTGCGCCAGGCGCACGCGGGCTTTCGCCGAAACTCGGGGCGAGTCGCGGACATCGTCGAACCTTGAGGAGTAGACTGGCGGGCAGTCTAGAAGCTCAAGTGAACTTGAAGTAAAGCGAAATTTCAGGGAGGCTCGAATGACCGTCCAACGCAAGACCCCGGACCCGCTGATACCGATCAGCGAGGTGGCCAAACGCAGCGGCGTGGCCGCCTCGGCGCTGCGTTTCTACGAATCGCGCGGGCTGATCGAATCGGTGCGGCAAGGCAGCAGCCGGCGCTCGTTCCCGCGCTCCTCGCTGCGCCGCATCGCCTTCATCGTGTTCGCGCAGCGCATCGGCTATTCCCTGGACGAGATCGCCGAGCAACTGGCCAGCCTGCCCACCGCCAAGCTGCCGGCCAATCGCGACTGGCAGCGGCTCTCGGCAGGATGGAAGCAGCGCGTGAGGGACAAGATCGAGGAGCTGGAGCGGCTCGATATCGACCTGGACCACTGCATCGGCTGCGGGTGCCTGTCGCTCAAGCGCTGCAAGCTGACCAACCCCAACGACCGGGCCGCGCGCTCGGGGCCCGGCGCGCGGCGCTGGCTCGGCGATCCGCCGCCGGAGGATCTGCCGCCGGCAGTCGCCGCGGATGCCGAACGCGGCGAGGACTGAATTCAGGCCGCGACCGTCGGCTCCTGCGCGCCGCGCCGCCCGCGCACCGGCACGCCCGTGCTCGACTGCCGATAGACGCGCGTGGCCAGCTCCAGGAAGGCCGTCATCGCGCTCGACACATAGCTGTCCTCGCGACGCACGAACAGCGTCTCGACCATCGCCAGCTCGCGCGGCAGGCGGTGGATGGCGACGTCGCCGGCGGTCACCGCGTCGGCCACCACGCCCTTGGGCAGCAGGGTGATGCCGACGCCGGCCGACACGCAGTTGACGATCGCGTCGAGCGAGCCGAATTCGAGCGGCCTGGCCACCACGATCCCCAATCCCGCGAGAAACGCGTCGAGCCGCTGGCGATACGAGCAGCCGAACTGGAACACCACCGTCTTCAGGTCGCGCGCGCCGGGCAGGTCCTTCAAGGTGCGGATCGCCGGGCTGGTCACCAGCACCAGTTCCTCGGTGAACACCGGCTCGACGTGCAGGGCCGGATGCCGGATCGGCCCGGCCACGAAGGCGCCGTCGAGCCGGTAGTCGATCACGTCCTGCATCAGCCCGGCGGTGGTGCCGGCGCTCACCACCAGCCGCACGTCGGGCCAGGTGCGCGCGTATTCGGTCAGCAGCGGCGACAGGCGCAGCGCCATGGTGGTTTCGAGCGTGCCCAGCGTGAGCGTGCCGGTCGGCTCGCCGCTGTCGGTGGCGGCGGCGCGCGCCTCCGACACCAGTTGCGAGATGCGGCCGACGAAGGGCAGCATGCGCTGCGCGGCCGGCGTGATGGTCACGCCGCGCGCGTGACGCTGGAACAGCGCCACGCCGAGTTCGTCCTCGAGCGCGCGGATCCGCGCGGTCACGTTCGACTGCACCGTGTGCAGCTCCGCCGCCGCCTTGTTCATGCTGCCATGGCGGGCGACGGCTTCGAAGGTCTTCAAGTCGGCTATGTCCATGATCGTCAGGAGTACGCGTGAAAACGTGCAGGCGCCGCGCGGGCTATCGATGAAGCGATTGTAGCGAGGCGGCCCGCGCGCCGGGTAACGGGAAATCAGCATAACAGATATCTCGATTCCAGATATCCCTTATCTCGACAAATCAGTTCTGAGGATCGGTGATCGCGCGTACGCTGCGGCTATCGAATCGAGTGAAGGGAATGCATATGGAACGCGCCGTCGACTCCCCCGCCCACGCGAGGCGCGAGACGCCCGGCGTGAGCCTCGGGCGGGCCACCCTGTCCGGCTTCAGCGCCAGCCTGGTCGGCATCGGCCTGGCGCGCTTCGCCTATACGCCGCTGCTGCCGGCGATCGTCGACGCGCACTGGTTCGCGCCCTCGCTGGCCGCCTATCTCGGCGCGGCCAACCTGGCGGGCTACCTGGGCGGCGCGCTGGCGGGCCGCGCGCTGGCCGCCCGGGCCGGCGTCACGCTGACGCTGCGCACCATGATGCTGCTGGCCACCCTCGCCTTCGTGGCCTGCGCCTGGCCGCTGTCCTTCAGCTGGTTCTTCGCCTGGCGTTTCCTGGCCGGCATCGCCGGCGGCGCGCTGATGGTGCTGGCCGCCCCGACCGTGCTCGCGCACGTGCCGGCCTCGCGCCGCGGCCTGGCCGGCGGCGTGATCTTCATGGGCGTGGGCGTAGGCGTGGTGGCCTCGGGCACGGTCGTGCCGCTGCTGCTGCAGCGCAGCCTGCAGGACACCTGGCTCGGGCTGGCCCTGCTCTCGCTGGTGCTGACCGCGCTGGCCTGGCACGGCTGGCCGCGCGAGACGGCGCCGCGCGCCGCCGCGCCGGC
>NZ_VWWC01000252.1:0-6997 GCF_011753175.1 Burkholderia sp. Cy-637
CTGCGGCTCGCCCAGCGCGAGGCCGCGCGGCGGGCGAGGCAAGCCTGAACGGCGCCGGCCGCGGCCGGCAGCCGTCGTGCGAGGCGCGAGGGATCGGCGCCGCCGGCTTGCGTTTTCATTGCGGCCGCGCGGCGCGCCAGCCTTGGCGGCGATAAAATGCGGGCTTTCCGCGCCCCGCCCACCCGCCATGTACCACGCCATCTGCACCGATCTCGACGGCACCCTGCTCAATCGCGACCACCAGCTCGATCCCTACACGATCGACACCGTGCGCCGGCTGGCGGCCGACGGCATTCCCATCATCATCGCGACCGGCCGGCATCACGCCGACGTGGCCGGGATCCGCGACGTGCTCGGCATCCGCCCCTACCTGATCACCTCGAACGGCGCGCGCGTGCATGCGCCCGACGACACGCCGCTGTACGCCAGCGACATCGCGCCGGCGGTGGTGCGCGAGCTGGTGCGGCCCGAGCTGGTGGGCGAGCACGGCCGGGTGATCGTCAACCTGTTCACCGATACCGGCTGGCTGATCGACCGCGAGGCGCCGCACCTGCTCGAATTCCACCAGGACTCGGGCTTCGTCTACCGCGTGGCCGACCTGCCGGCCTACCCGGCCGAGGACGTCGCCAAGGTGCTCTACATCGGCGAGCCGGCCGACCTGGCGGTGCTGGCCGAGCGGCTCGCGAGCCGTTTCGGCGACGCGCTCTACGTGACCTACTCGCTGCCGGATTGCCTGGAGGTGATGACCGCGGGCGTCTCGAAGGGACGCGCGCTGCGGGTGGTGCTGGAGCGGCTCGGTCTCGATCGCGCGCATTGCGTCGCATTCGGCGACAACATGAACGATATCGACCTGCTGGAAACGGCCGGCCATCCATTCATGATGGATAACGCCAATCCCGACCTGGTGCTGCGCCTGCCTGGCGTGCCGCGCATCGGCAGTAATGCCGATTCGGGCGTGGCGCGCCATTTGCGCGAACTGTTCGCGCTCGATATCGACCCGGTTCGCTGAGAAGCGCCGCATCGAGACACGCGGCCGCGCCGCGATGGCGGCCCTTGCCGCCGCCAATCGGCCTTGTCCCGCTGTCGGCTATTTCATACCGAATTTCGATAAGGCGCCGCCGGTCATTCACTGCCGCGACGCAATTCGAATTGATCCATGAAAAACGGGCGCCGAAGCGCCCGTTGAAATACTCGCCCCCTTTGTTGTTTCGGATTCGGCAGCGTCGGGGTCGCTGCTTCCTCGCTCCCCGTGGCAATCTTCCCGTAAGGCGCCAGCCGGGCCTCGGCGTGGTTTCGCCGACGCTTTCCGTCAATTCCGGCGTGCCGATTTTTCGTTACCATTCCGACCAAAAAGGGCGGGAATTTTGTCAGCCGGCCATCTCGTAATTGACGCGACGCGCATTGCTACGGATTATAGGAAATCCAATCCGTGTCGAAGGGTCAACGATTGTTAAATTGCCGCGATGTGTCGCGCGAATTTCATTAGAATTAACCTGCACTGAAATATAATGCATCCGCAATAATTTTTTTCATACGAATTGGGCTCGGCCCGATCCCGGTACAGTGCTGATTGCGGAACGGAACGATAGTGTCTAGGCTCCAATTGCCAGGCGAATCGTGAATAGGGAGTGAAAATGTCTCAATACGCAAAACTGAAAGCGCAGATTGCCGACTTGCAGGCTCAAGCGGACGACGTCCGCCGGCAGGAAGTGGAGGCCGTCATCGCCGACGTGCAGCGCAAGATCGCCGAATACGGGTTGACCGCGCAGGATCTCGGCTTTGCCGAGCGCGCCAAGCGCGGGCGTCCGCCGAAGAAGGCGCCGCTGCCGCCCAAATACCGGGACCCGAAGTCGGGCGCCACCTGGAGTGGCCGCGGCAAGCCGCCGAATTGGATCGTCGGTAAAAACCGCGAGCGTTTTCTGGTCGAGTAAGTCGCCGGTCGCGCCGGCACTGTCGGCCGGCCTGTTTCGGCCGCCGCAATAAAGAAAGCCGCATCGGGGATGCGGCTTTCTTTTTTTCGAGATATTTGAAATCCGGGCAAGGCGCCCGGATTTCGATCAGCTGGCGGCGAGTCGCGTCAAATGCGGCTGTTTAGCGGCGGCGCCCAAGGTTTCGTAGATTTCGACATAGTGACGCGCCATGGTGCGAGCACTGAATCGCGTTTCGAAACGTTCGCGAATCGCCGTGCGCGACAGGCTGTCGATTTTCTGCAACGCACCCACTGCGCTGTGTTCGTCCTCGACGATAAAGCCGGTCAGGCCGTCCTCGATCACCTCGGGCACCGAACCGCGATTGAAGGCGACCACCGGCGTGCCGCAGGCCATCGACTCGATCATCACCAGGCCGAACGGCTCCGGCCAGTCGATCGGGAACAGCAGGGCCTTGGCGCCGGACAGGAAGGCCGGCTTCTGCTGCTCGTTGATCTCGCCGATGAACTCGACGTTCGCCTGCGACAGCAGCGGCTCGATCTCGTTCTTGAAGTAGTCCTGGTCGACCTTGTCGACCTTGGCCGCGATCTTCAGCGGCAGGCCGCTCTTGGCGGCGATGCGGATCGCCGTGTCCACCCGCTTCTCCGGGCAGATGCGGCCCAGGAAGGCGAGGTACTCGGGTTCGCGGTCCGTTTGCGGCGTGAGCAGCGTGTCGGGCAGGCCGTGATAGACGGTGCCCGCCCAGCCGGCCTGCGGCAGCGGCACGCGCTGCGAGTTCGAGATCGACACCACCGGCGCGCTCGGGAAGGCGTTGAACACCGGCTGCAGCTCGGGCAGGTCGAGCCGGCCGTGCAGGGTGGTCACGTAGGGCACGTCCAGGCGCGAGAGCAGCGGGAAGGGCAGGTAGTCGAGGTGCAGGTGCAGCACGTCGAATTCATGGGCGCGGCGCGCCACCTGCTCGAGCAGGCGCATGTGCGGCGCCATCGAGTCGCGGATCGAGGGATCCAGGCGCAGCGCGCGCGGCCAGGAGGCCTCGAGCTTGGCCGAGGTGACGGAATCGCCGCTCGCGAACAGCGTGACGTCGTGGCCGAGTTCCACCAGGGCCTCGGTCAGGTAGGACACGACGCGCTCGGTGCCGCCGTAGAGTTTGGGCGGGACGGCTTCGTAGAGCGGGGCGATTTGTGCGATGCGCATGGGGCGGTTCTCCTGTGCGTATGGTGGCCGGGCCTGCCCGCCGTGCTCGCCCGGATCGGGTGCGGCCGGCAGCAGACGATGGGGCGGCGCTGACGAAAATGTTTTGACCGCCGGCCGACCGTTCGACTCTATTATCGGGATCGTCCGACGAGGTTCGAGTGATTTTTCAAACACTTAAGCCTTGTTACAGGCTGAAATAGAGGGGCCGGAGGGCCTGCGCGGGGCGGCTGGAAGGCAGTAGGAAAGGGCTTCCTACATGCATACCTGTCAATTGTGACAGCCGTAGAAAAAACGCGATAATTGCCTGGGAAATTTTTCCGAAGCCCATCATTTCTCCTTTTGAGATCAAGGGTTTACGAGAAATCGACGGCTTCCGTAATTCGCCGCGGCTGTCGGAAAAATTCCTACACGGTTTACAGACAAATCCTGCCTGTCGCATTCCCCTTTGCTGATACCCGCCACAATACCGTTTGGCCACAATGACCGTAAGAATATAAACGCCGGTTGCCGACCCTGTCGGGCGAGCGAACACGGCAAACGTTTTCAAAAGCAGATGGCCAAGATTTCTTACGGGGGAATCATGAGCGCGACCAGTGAAATGCTCGCCGAGATCAAGGAAGTGAACCTGTCGTACCTATTGCTCGCCCAGCGTCTGCTGCGTGAGGACAAGGCCATGGGCATGTTCCGGATGGGAATCTCGGAAGAACTCGCGGAAGTGCTCGCGAACCTGACACTCGCCCAGACGGTCAAGCTGGCGGCATCGAACCAGATGCTCTGCCGCTTCCGTTTCGACGATCATGCGTTGCTGTCCTCGCTTGCCGACAAAGGCCGAAGCACGGCCGTCGCGCAGGCACACTCGGCCATCCTGATGGCCGGCCAGCCCGTCGAAAGCCTCCGCTAATTTCCCTATATTCATCCGCCGTCCGTCAGCCCGGCGCGCCTTCGCGCGTCCGGCGCGCGCGCGGATGGCTTCTCATTCCCGGAAATCCCGGAGGCTCGCGATGGCGACGAAGAGCGTGGTGCTCGAGGTCAAGGAAATCACCCTGGCGATCGAACTGATCGAACTCGGGGCGCGTCTGCAACTGCTGGAGGCGGAGACCAACCTGTCCCGCGACCGGCTGATCAAGCTCTACAAGGAGCTCAAGGGCGTCTCGCCGCCCAAGGGCATGCTGCCGTTCTCGACCGACTGGTTCATGACCTGGCAGCCGAACATCCATTCGTCGCTGTTCTACAACATCTACCGCTTCATGCAGGCCCACGGCGGCTGCGACTCGATCCAGTCGATCGTCAAGAGCTACCGGCTCTACCTCGAGCACGTCGGGCTGTCCGACGACGAGGCGGTGCTGAGCCTGACGCGCGCCTGGACCCTGGTGCGCTTCTTCGATTCCGGGATGCTGCAGATGACATCCTGCACGCGCTGCGGCGGCCACTTCGTCGCGCACGCGCACGATCCGCAGCAGGGTTTCGTCTGCGGGCTGTGCCAGCCGCCCTCGCGCGCCGGCAAGACCCGCAAGGCCGCTGCCAAGGCCGAGGCGATGCCGCTCGCGCCGGCCGTGCCGCCGGTGGCGTTCGCCGCGGTCTGAGGCGTTTCGGGCGCGGCCCCGGCGGCTTCGACGCCGGCCGCGGTTGCCGTGGCGACACGTATCGTGGTTCCGGATGCGGCGCGAACCCGGCGGGCAGCCCGCGCTGCATGCCGCGCCGGCGCCGCCACGGCGCCGCACGCCACCGGCCTCGCTGCCTGTATTGCGCTCCGGCGCGCGCTCCATGCCTCGAACCGCTTCCCGAGCCGCCGCGCCGGCCCGAGCCGAAGTCGCCCGCCGCCCCGCCCCGCATGGCCGCGAAGCCGGCTCGCGGCGCCGCTCAGGCCCGCGCCAAGGCCGCCCGCGGCCCGGCGCGCCGCCGCCGCCGGGCCCCGGCCGATATCGGGTTAGCCCCGGTCCGGGGCGGTGAAAGTTTTCGGCCCGCCTGCCGTAAACCACTTAACGGCGGCCTTCCCGCCGGCCATTCGTGAGGGACAGGCTGTGCTGATTTTCGTGGGAACTCTCGTGACGTTGTTGTCCGTGTTCGGCGGCTACGCGCTCGCGGGCGGCCACCTGGGCGCGCTGATCCAACCGCTCGAAATCCTGATGATCGCCGGCGCCGGCGTGGGCGCCTTCATCCTCGGCAACGGCATCAAGATGATCAAGGCCACGCTGCGCGTGCTGCCGACCCTGTTCAAGAGCTCGAAATACACCAAGGCGCTGTACATGGAGCTGATGGCCCTGCTCTACGTGCTGCTGGCCAAGGCGCGCAAGGAAGGCACGCTCACCCTCGAGGCCGACATCGACGACCCCGAGAAGAGCCCGATCTTCACCCAGTACCCGAAGATCCTGGCCGACAAGCACATGGTCGAGTTCCTCACCGACTACCTGCGCCTGATGGTGGGCGGCAACATGAACGCCTTCGAGATCGAAAGCCTGATGGACGAGGAGATCGAGACCCACCACGTCGAGGTGGAAGGCCCGGCCCATGCGCTCACGCGCGTGGGCGACGCGATGCCCGCCTTCGGCATCGTGGCGGCGGTGATGGGCGTGGTGCACACCATGGCCTCGGCCGACAAGCCGCCCGCGGTGCTCGGCGCGATGATCGCGCAGGCGCTGGTCGGCACCTTCCTCGGCATCCTGCTCTCCTACGGCCTGATCGGGCCGCTGGCCAGCCTCGCCGAACAGCGCGCGGCCGAGTCGACCAAGCTGCTCCAGTGCATCAAGGTGACCATCCTGGCGAGCCTGAACGGCTACGCGCCGGCGATCGCGGTCGAATTCGGCCGCAAGGTGCTCTTCTCGACCGAACGCCCGTCGTTCGCCGAGCTCGAGGAGCACGTGCGCCGGGTGAAGGCGAAATAAGCGGGGCGGCCGGCGATGAGCAAGGGCAAGGATCGCGCGATCGTCGTCAAGCGGGTCGCGCCGGCGAAGAAGGGCCACCACGGCGGGGCCTGGAAGCTCGCCTATGCGGACTTCATGACCGCGATGATGGCCTTCTTCCTGCTGATGTGGCTGCTCTCGGCGGTCACGCCGGTGCAGTTGAAGGGCATCGCCGACTACTTCAACACGCCGCTGCGGGCCGCGCTGTTCGGCAACGGCGATCGCAGCTCGCATGACTCGAGCATCGTCAACGGCGGCGGCTCGGACATCACGCGCAGCGAGTCGGGCACCACGCGGCGCACCGACGGCACCACCATGCTGGCCAGCCGCCTGACCCAGGAAGGCCGCGACGAGGATCGCGACGTCGATCCGGGCGCGCAGCAGGACCGCCAGGAGCAGGTGCGCCTGCACGACCTGCAGATCAAGCTGATGGCGGCGATCGAGGCCAACCCGGTGCTGCGCCAGTTCAAGCAGCAGATCCGCATCGACTCGACCCTGACCGGGCTGCGCATCGAGATCGTCGACACCCAGAAGCGGCCGATGTTCGCGCTCTCGAGCGACACCGTCGAGCCCTACATGCGCGACATCCTGCGCGAGATCGGCAAGACCCTCAACGACGTGCCGAACCGCATCGTGATGCAGGGCCATACCGACGCGGTGCCGTATTCGGGCGGCGAGAAGGGCTACAGCAACTGGGAATTGTCGGCCGACCGGGCCAATGCCTCGCGGCGCGAGCTGATCGCCGGCGGGATGGACGAGGCCAAGGTGCTGCGCGTGACCGGCCTGGCCTCGACCCAGAACCTGAACAAGGCCGACCCGCTCGACCCGGAGAACCGCCGGATCAGCATCCTGGTGCTGAACCGCAAGTCGGAAACCGCGCTGATGCGCGAGGACGCCACCGCCACCACGCTGTCGAACGACGCGGCCGGCTCGCAGGGGCTCGCGCAGCAGATCGGCGGCGGCGCGAAGCCGGCG